>JAESUA010000425.1 GCA_016763255.1 Magnetovibrio sp.
CGCTCGGCCGAGTTGACGGTGGCTTATGACGGTGTACATGAGGTGCTGCAAAGCCTTAAGGCGCGCGGCATCAAGTTGTCCATCTGCACCAACAAGCCATACGGTGCGACCATGCAAATCCTCGGAAAATTGGGCCTTGGCGACTATTTCGACATCGTCATCGGCGGCGACACCCTGCCCGGCATCAAAAAACCCGATCCGCGTCATTTGCAAGCGGCCCTCGAACAAATGGGTGCAAAACCAAGCGAATCCGCCATGGTTGGCGACAATGCCAACGACGTCAACGCTTCGCACGCGGCCAAACTGCCGGTGGTTTTGCTCAGCCACGGCTACACCAAAACGCCGGTGGCCCAGCTGGGCGGTGAAGCGGTGATCGATCATTTCTGTGATTTAGAGAGCACCCTCAGCAGCCTCTAAGCAAACCCACCTTGACAGGTCCGGGCGAGAGCCTTATACCGCCCGGACCGACCCGTTCACATTGAACAAATCGGGGAACAAATAGGGCGCGTAGCTCAGTGGGAGAGCACTCGCTTCACACGCGAGGGGTCGCTGGTTCAATCCCAGCCGTGCCCACCATGATAACCCCTTGGGAAACCAAGGGGTTTTTCATTGAGTGGGCGACGGGACAATCCGTCTAAATGATGGGCCTGGCCGACGAAATATTCGTCAGTTATGCACAATACGTTCCTTGGGGAAGGTTAGAGTAATTTGAGTGCCGTGTTCTTTGGCGCTTGTGATCGTCAAGGTGCCACCGTGGCACTCCATCAAGCCAACGCTCAAAGGCAGCCCCAAGCCGGTGCCTTCATGCTTGCGATCAAGGCCGCTGTCCACCTGGCCAAATTCACTTAAAGCCTTTTCCACATCCCCCTCATCCATGCCGATGCCGGTATCGGCCACACATATGGCCAGCGAACCATCATCATTGAGCCATGACGTGACAGAGATTTCACCTCCCTGCGGCGTGAACTTGACGGCATTTGACAAAAGGTTGAGCAAGATCTGTTTTATTCGCCGTTCATCGGCCCAGATATTAGGAAGGCCATCCGTGATATTGAGGTTGAGTATCAAGGCACCATCTTGGGCACGTGATTTGATCAAGTTGTGCGAAGCTTCCGCGACTTTGGCAATCGAGACCTCTTCCTCATTCAATTCCACCTTGCCCGCTTCGATGGCGGACACGTCGAGTATATCGTTGATGAGTTTGAGTAAATGCTGACCGGATACTTGGATATCTAAAACGTATTCGGAATATTTCGCATCACCCAAAGGGCCATATATTTGCTCCTTCATGACACCGGAAAAACCAATGATCGCGTTTAGAGGGGTCCGCAGTTCATGGCTCATGCTGGCGAGGAACTCCGACTTTACACGGCTGGCCGTTTCGGATTTTTGAGTGGCCTCTGCAGCCATTTTCTCGGCTTTTTTCCGGCTCGAAATGTCTCGGACAAAGCCTGCAAAGCCACGGTGCCGACCCATTTTCAACTCGGTAATGGTCAATTCAATTGGGAATTCGTGACCATCTTGATGGAACGCCGTAATTTCAATCAAATTATCGAGAAAAGCCCCTTCTCCGTTTTGCAAAAACCGCTCAAAACCCTGCATATGGGCTTCTTTGTTTTGGTTGTGGATGATGGTTTCAAAAAAGAAGTGCCCGACAATTTCTGATTTTTGATACCCAAAAATTTTTTCAGCTGCAGGATTGAAGTTTATAATTGTGCTGTCTTCATTGATGATGATAATGCCATCTTGAGCCGAACTAAAAATCCGTTTACTGAGATTTTCGCTGTCTTGAAATGCCGTAGAGCGTTTCTGAATCTCTTTATTCAAGCGACGTTTTTCGGCCTCTTCCAAATCCTGTTTGATGATGAGATGATCCTTAAAATTTGAGAGCGCTCTGACAAGTTGATCAAATTCGTCACTGTCCCCATCGGGGCGCGTTTGAATATTAAAATCACCGGTACTGAGCTTAAGCATGTCTTCGGTCACAAGACGCACGGGCATAACCGTATGGTGGATCAGAAAAGTGGAAAACACGACCAACAAAGTGCCGCCCAAAACAATGCCAAATATAATGCCTCGGCTCAACTGACGCCCCTGTTGCAGGGGCGTGGAAATATCGACACTGACTTCTAATACACCCCGTAAATCACCAAGCTTCCAATCGCTTTTGGGGGTAAGCGGGTGGTTGTTGTGGCAATCGATACAGGCTTGCACTTGCATCAAGTCAGCGATGGCAACCCGCAAAACGGTACGGCCTTGTCTTATTTGAGAGTCGACGACCTGGTGCTTGGGATCGTTCTCCAGTGTCTTCCAGGACTGACGCTGAAAGGCATCCAACTGACGATCTCGGCGATTGGGAAAGGGATAAATGCTATAAAGATTAAGGGAGGTGGCCTGACCTTCGAGTTTCTTGTTCAGGTCGTGGATCATGGTCACGGGCAAAGGGATTGCACCGGAATTTTTGTCGTGGTCGAAGGTGGCGCTCAAGTTCCCTTGTCGGGTCACCTTCTCCACCACCTTTTCGGTATAATAACTACGTAATGCCCGATATTGATTAAGCATTTCAATCGCTGAACGAGCCGCATTGTGTTCCACATTTTTGCGAATAAGATCTGGAATAAAAGCAGCACTGACCACGACCGCCACAAGGGTCATGATGGGAACGGGCAGAACAAGTTTCCATATAATGCTATGACGGTTGACCATCCGGTCCCCTGTCAAATTCTGGAGAGATACCCAAAAAACGCAGTTATTACATTGTGTCGCGTGACACCCACATCAAGTGGAACACCCCAATATCTGCAGGATATGTTTCGCTCGCACAAAAAAATGCGCGCAACATCGAACAGGCGGCAAATAGAACGGCGCAAGTATTGTTGATTTGGTCCTATATGGCATAGCGAATGGGACGACTGATGAGTGCCGCCTGGGCCGCATCGACAATGGAATCCACATTAATTCGGTGGTGTTTGTAAAGGTCTTTCATCCCACCGCTTTGTCCGAAATGCTCAACCCCCAAGGGCTGGACCGGATGGCCGTAAACTCCGCCAAGCCAACTTAACGTTGTCGGGTGGCCATCAATAACCGTCACGATCCCGGCATGGCGAGATAAGGGGGCCAGCAACGTTTCAACATGCGACAGGGCAAATTGGTGGCCGCGTTGACGGGCGCGACGAACCGCATGCCAACCGGCGCTGAGGCGATCGGCAGAGGTGATCGCCAAGACCCCGACATCTCGAC
>JAESUA010000035.1 GCA_016763255.1 Magnetovibrio sp.
CATCATCAAGGCTTTTCGACCCCCCCCAGCAGCTGCAAGACGCCCTGGCAACCATCGCCCGGCTCGGATTATGAATTAAAGGCCAAGGCGCATATATGATCCGGTGATGGGGTGAAGAAGTGGATTTTTTTTAGACTGGTGCTGTTCGTTAGGCGGGTGCGAATTTTTGCGCTGCCCGGAAGTGTTGGCGGTAGGGTGCCAATCAGTTCAATGTCCAACAAATTTGCCGGTACCGTTCCACCATCACATTTGATCGCAGCCTCCTTCATGGTCCACAAATAGCGAAAAGCATCTTCGCGTTGTTTGTAATCCTCATAACCGTTCAGCAGAGCCTGTTCTTTGGGGGTGAAGAATATATCGGCGATATGGGCTCGGTGCGCCATGGAAAGGGGTTCTATGTCGATGCCAATAGCACCGGCTTGGCCAATGGCGAGAACCGCGACGTTGCGGCCATAGGCAATGCTATGGTGTATGTGGCCGAGCGTTTCTTTATAATGTTGGGTGATTTTTGTGCGCTGTGAGCCAACCATATTTCGAAGGCTGTTTCGGCTGGTCGCTCTATTTGAGGCGACACGTAAAACGTGGACGGCGACCTGACCGGTGGATAAAGAGCCGCACTGATCAGTTGTGTTACTGGTGCCATTGTGATCCAACCATAGTACGGTTTGAGTAATCTTCATGTTCCCACGCTTAGCTGAGATTGAACCTAATGGAAAGACCATGTGCTGAAGACCTGTCCTCTCTTACTTATGAATTAGGGGCGGTGTCGTGGTTATCTCATCAAGATCCGCTGGCCGTTCACTGGCCCATTTCTGAATTTCACCAGCGCATCGGTGGGGCGCTGGAATGCGGTCAGGCCAAATTGTTTTATGAAGGGCAAGAGCCGGTCGGTTTTGTTACATGGGCATGGTTGGATGATGAATGCGACGCGCGTTATCGCCTTGCCCCCACCCTCTTGTCGTCAGCACAGCGCCAATCGGGTGAACGCTTGTGGTTGATCGATGGTCTAGTCCTTCAGGCATATTCCCGTAGCGTGGCTCAACGGGTCATAAATGAACTGTTTGAGGAGGGAACCAGCGTGCGCTGGCGTTCTCGCGAGCATGGTGGGCGCGTCAATCTTTGTGTTGCCGGATCGGGTACCGAATTAAAGCTGCACAATGATTGGCCATAAGTATGATTGAAGGGACGTTGGGGGTGTCAGAGGCTGTACGTATTCGGGCTATGTCTGTTTTGACGCCTATGGCCGATGACCCAGATGAGCTTTTTCAGCGGGTGCAGCAAGGCGGTTCCGCCGTAACCTATTGGAAAAATGATTTAGGGCCCCGCTGTTCATCAAAAATTGGCGGCGACCTCAGCGATTACCCCATTGGCGAAGCATTGAAGGCCTTGCGGGCTGAATTGCCGCGTGAAATGGCTTCGCGGGTGCGGCGTATTGCCGGGCGGGCCCCGCGCAGTTTGCAATATACCTTGTGGTTGGCCCTGCAAGCTTGGAAGAGTGCCGGGCCGAGTGATTGGTCCTCCAAACGCACCGGCGTGATTGTGGCGGGGCATAACCTCAACCGCAGCCATGTGCGGGAAAATTATCTGCAGTTCGAACAAGAACCGTTGTTGATGGACCCGCTGTTTTCGATCTTTGCGCTGGACACGACCCACGTTTCGGCGGTGAGTGATGTTCTCGGCATTACAGGGGTGTCTCATACGGTGGGGGCGGCCTGCGCCAGTGGTGCCCAGGCTTTTCGCACCGCCCAGATGGAGATTTCTGCGGGACATTTGGATCGAGTGTATGTGGTGTCACCGGTATACGAGCCAACACCACCTGATTTAGAAGCCTTGGCCCAAATCGGCGCGATTGCCTTAGATGGCATCGATGGAGATCCCAGCGATGCATCGAGACCTTTTGAAATGGGTCGAAAAGGTTTTGTGCCAGCCCACGGCGGGGCCTGCTTTGTGGTTGATCGGATCCTTCCGCAAAACCAGAATGAGCCCGGCTTGGTGTTGCGTTCGGCCGCCGCGTGTGTGGACGGCCAATACGAACCGGTTCCCAACAAGGATGGGCAAATCCGCGCCATGAGTGAGGCCCTGGACCAGGCCGGTATTTCGCCATCTGATATTGGATTTGTCAGTGCTCACGCTACCTCAACCCCACTGGGTGATCGGGTGGAGATGGAGGCCCTGCGAGCGGTGTTTGATGAGCCCGTTCCGGTGACCGCACCAAAGGCTTCGTTGGGCCATACCTTGTGGTCGTCGGCGTCGGTGGAAACCGTGTTGGCGCTCAAACAATTGCAGGCCCGCACCTTGCCGGCATTGTTGAATTTCAAATCTCCGGATCCTGAATGTGCGTGGGACCAAGGGCGCGATACGGTGCGTCACTTTGAGTCCCCGTTTGTATTGAAAAACAGCTTCGGCTTTGGCGGCTATAATTGTGCAATGGTCTTTGAAACCAGAGGAACATAACGGGGATTATGGTGGGGACAGCGCCTATGAAATATTTTATCACCGGCGGCAGTGGCGGCTTGGGACGAGAACTGGTGCGCGGTCTGGTTGGGGCCGGGCATAGCGTCGCGTTCACCTACCACAAAAATGAAGATGCGGCCGCGACCTTGGTCGGCGATCTTTCTGCGGCCAGTGGGCAGTGTTCGGCGCATATGCTGGACGTTACGGATGCGGATGGCGTTGACGGTGTTGTGCGGTCTGTGCTGGGCATGATGGGCGGCGTGGATATGGTGGTCAACAATGCAGGCATCCATGCGCCTAAGCCTGCGGCGTGGTTGTCGACTAAGGATTGGACCCGGGTGATTGAGACCAATTTAAATGGGGCATTTTTTGTTGCCCGCGCCTTTATCGAGCCCTTCATGGCGGCTGGACATGGACGTTTTGTCCATATCGGTTCGGTGGCGGCAAAGGGCATGACCGGGGACATCGCATATGCGGCGTCTAAGGCAGGGCTTGAAGGGCTTTCGGCGACCCTTGCACGTGAATACGGCAAGTATGGGATCACCAGCAATGTATTGATGGCGGGCTTGGCCGATACCGGCACCTACA
>JAESUA010000036.1 GCA_016763255.1 Magnetovibrio sp.
CAGATGCCATTGAGCACATCCTGGCCGCCAAAATATTTGTGAATGTTCTCGACCTTGAGTAGGGGGCATCAGCATCTGGCATGAACAATCCTGAGGGGAGGTTCTTGTATGAGTTTGTAAACTCGAAGACTCTAGAAGTCCTGCTGCAACATTTCATTCAAAATTGAATCTCTTAACGCAAACGTTGTAGATGAGGGGCTTGATCATAGAGCCGACGGGGTATAAACACCCTGTCTTCTTAAGTTATGGACCTTAATCTATGCGCCGATTACACGCCAACCTCTTGCTGCTCACCGCCGCCCTGATTTGGGGGGTGACGTTTTCAATCCAGCAAATGGCGATGGAACACATCGAACCGATCTTGTTCACCGGCCTGCGTTTTATCTTAGGTGCTTTGGTGGTGTTGCCATTGGCGGTGTGCGAAATCCGTAAAAAACGCTCCCTTGATGGCTGGAAACTTGGCCGGGGCACACTCGCGTGGTTGGTCCTAACCGGGATGGTGTTGTTCACTGCAGCCCTGTTGCAGCAGCTCGGCATTGCCACGACCACCGTGGCCAATGCCGGTTTTTTGACTGCATTGTATGTGCCGTTGACGCCGATTTTAGCGCTTGTGGTGCTGCGTCAATTGCCCCACCCGGCCATTTGGCCCGCCGCACTGGCATGCGTCGGCGGGGCGTACTTGATGGCCGGCGGGGTGCTGGATTCCATGAGTACCGGTGATTTGTGGGTGATGGCCGGGGCGCTGTTTTGGGCCACGCATATCTTGCTGATCGGTGCCATGACGGCCCGGACCGGCGCGCCATTTGTGATTTCGTGTGTGCAGTTTTTGATCTGTGGCGTATTGGGCACGGTGTGGGGCTTGGCGGTGGAAAGCAATACGCTTGCTGGCACCCTCAATGCCATCCCGGCGATCTTGTTTTCGGGGGGCGTGTCGGTGGGCATTGGCTTCACCTTGCAAGTGGTGGCCCAGCGCCACACCCCCGCAGCCGATGCCTCCATTATCTTGAGCGCAGAAACCGTGTTTGCAGCCTTGGCCGGCATGGTGATTTTGGGTGAAATGCTCGGTGAGCTTGAGTATGCCGGCGGTGCGCTGATTCTCATCGGTGTGCTGGCGGTGGAACTTTTGCCACTGACCTTCGCCAAGATCCGCGCCCGTCGTGCGAGGCGTGTCTAGAGCACGTTCAGGCGGCAGAAGCCTCAACCCGGTTGCGGCCGCCGTTTTTGGCCAGATAAAGCGCATCGTCGGCGCGGTGCAAAAGCCCGCGGGTGGTTTCCCCGGTTTGGTGCTGTGCGACGCCAAAGCTTGCGGTGATACAGCCGACGTCTTTGATGTGCCCATTGGCGAGGATTGCCCGGCAGATATTGGACAACGACAACGCACCTTCGAGATCGGTGCCCGGCAGGACGACCAAAAATTCTTCACCACCCCAACGCGCCAAGGCATCAACCTCGCGCAGTCGCGACTTAACCGTATCCGCCACCGATTTAAGCACTTCATCGCCCACCGCGTGGCCGTGGGTGTCATTGACTTTTTTGAAGTGATCGATGTCGAACATAATGATCGAAAAAGACGTTTCCATGCGGGCCGCACGTTGCAGCTCATCTTGCAATAAATCGCTGATGGAGCGGCGGTTTAATAAGCCCGTCAGCGGGTCTGTGGTGGCCAATTCACGCAGGGTGCTTTCGATGCCTTTGCGGTGGCTGATTTCTCTTTTGAGAGCCGCCAATGACCGGTTTTGGCGCTCAGCAAACCGTTTGACCAATAAGCCCATGACGACCATCACGGCGATGGTGACCAGGCCCAATGTGACTTGCACGTTGATGAAACGGCGTTCGGCATCAACGATCAATTGTTTTAAACGTGTTACGACGATGTTGGCCTTGGCGATAAATTTGTTAAAGGTGTCGTCGAACGATTGATCGACAGCGGTGCCGGGGCCGGATATTTCTTGATGCAACCAGCGGTCTTCCATTTGGCTGCGAAACAGCGTCAGGAGCTCGCGCACCTCTCGGATGTAGCTGCGCAATTGCGGGTCATCCAAGGGGATGAAGGTGCTGTGAGCATTTTGTCCGCCCTCCAGCATGACACGGGCATACCAATCGGCTTGTTGCAGGTGAGCCCGCACAGTATCGATGTCTTCGTTGACATCGTTGCTGAGAATTTCTTCAAACCAGAGATGCCCGATGGTGGCCTCTTGTTTGATTTCCATGGCCGCGTCGATCAGCGGGGTGTAGCGCTGCGACATGCGCAAGCCGGTTTGTGCGCTGTAAACGATCATGGCGATGACCAGCATACCGATGGCCCCGATCAAGGCGAGGAAGCGGATGAGGGGGAAAAGATCATCTTTGGGCACTACAGCCGATAAGGGATGCGCCTGCACTTTGTTTGCAGGTGTGTTGGTTTTAATCGCGGATCCATTTCCGCGCTGTCCGTTCCAGGTGCCCATAGAGTAACCTTAGGTTATCTGCATTTACCCGTAATACTCCATAGGATAAAGGCTTAGGCTAGGTAAATGCAATGAATTGCGGTGTTCAGGGGGCTAGAGTTCGATAAATATATTTTGCGATCAAGCCAGGAGACTCGCATTAATTTACCTCATGGTAGAATTTAATATGTTTTAGATTGTCTGCGATTTAGGGTGCGTTCACTTGGCGCTCAGGACCTTAGTCTCAAATGCGGCGGCATAGGCCTGCCATTCAGCCGTTGGGATGTCGTCAATACGGCGACGCCACAAGGGGATATTGAGATCGTCATTGGTGTGGCTCAGCACCAGAGTATGAGTGATGCGTTTGTCGCTGTCGGTGTGGGCGCGAAGCTCGATCCCCACATAATTGGCGAGCGGTTCGGTGAAACTTTGGCGATAAAAAGGGATGCGTTTGGTGAGGTGCACAAGCCCTTCGTCGGTGTCGAAGTGGGCCTCGATACGGCCAAATACGGCAATGTAGCCCGCAATCATCACCAATAACGTCACCACCGCACTGGGAATGGCGTAACCCAGCCAGCCCTCTTCCGACCAGGCCATGGCGAACAAGAAGGTGGTGATCAACAGACCGCCTTTGCCGACGCCCAAGGCCACAAAACCTAAAATCACCTGGGCGCGCACCTGAACACGCCACGGTTTGGTGTTTAAGTCCAAAGCGAACGGTTCGGTGTTGTTGAGGATGGCCTTGAAGATCATGATCCGGGGTCTTTAACCCCACATGAGTTAAACATCGATGTCTTCGACGAATTGAGCGTGTTCCTGGATATAGGCATAGCGCAGCTCGGGTTTTTTGCCCATCAGGCTTTCCACCAATTCTTCGGTGTCATGCACATCATCCCAGTCTTCTGCACCGTGGCCGGTCGGCACCGTGACGCGCAGCAAGATGCGCTTGTCCGGCTTCATGGTGGTTTCTTTGAGCTGGGCGGGGGGCATTTCGCCGAGGCCTTTAAAGCGGCTGATTTCGATTTTGCCGCGGCCCTGGAATTCAGTCTTCATCAACTCATCTTTGTGATCGTCGTCCCGGGCAAACATCACTTTAGAGCCCTGGGCGATGCGATACAAAGGTGGCATGGCAATGTAAAGGTGACCATTTTCAATGAGTTTTGGCATTTCCCTAAAGAAGAACGTCATCAAAAGAGCGGCGATGTGCGCGCCGTCAACATCAGCATTGGTCATGATGATGATTTTTTCATAACGCAATGCATCGTTGTCGTAGGCCTTGCGCGTGCCACAGCCCAGTGCTTCGCCAAGATCGGAAAGTTCCTGGTTGGCTTTCAGCTTATCCAGCGTGGCCGAGGCGACGTTCAAGATCTTACCGCGCAACGGCAAGATCGCCTGGGTCTTGCGGTCACGCGCCTGTTTGGCGGAGCCACCAGCGCTGTCACCTTCGACGATGAACAGTTCGGTGCCGAGTGCCGAGTTTTGGCTGCAATCGGACAGTTTGCCGGGCAGGCGCAGCCGCTTGGTCGCTGACTTGCGCTTGGTTTCTTGTTCGAGACGGCGCCGCGTGCGGATGCTGGCGCGCTCAATCGCGTTGTCGAGCAGGATCTTGGCGATTTTGGGGTCCGAGGACAGCCAATGATCAAAGCGATCGCGCACCGCATTTTCCACCAACTTGGCGGCTTCGGCGGTGGACAGCTTGTCCTTGGTCTGGCCCTGAAACTGGGGTTCGGCAATAAAGGCCGACAGCATCACGCAGGCCCCGCCGATCATGTCGTCGGCCATCACCTTGGTGCCGCGTTTGTCGCCTGTGAGTTCGGCGTACGCCTTAATGCCTTTGGTGAGGGCGGATTTGAGCCCGGATTCATGGGTGCCGCCCTGGGGTGTGGGCACCGTGTTGCAATACGAATTCAAAAAGCCGTCTTCGTCCATGGGCCAAGCCACGGCCCATTCCACCCGGCCGGGGCCATCGGGAAAATCGGCGCGGCCTTCAAAGGCCATCGGGGTGACGGTGCGACGTTCTTTGAGCAAGCCGGCGATGTAGTCGGCCAGACCGCCGGGGAAGTGCAATTCGGCCTTTTCAGGCACATCCTTGTCTTCTTTGTCTTTGAGCAGGCTGGGATCGCAAGCCCAACGGATTTTGACGCCGCGATACAAATAGGCTTTCGAGCGCACCATGCTAAACAAGGTGTGGGGGCGAAAATGGGTGCGGGTGCCGAAAGTCTCGGTGTCGGGCACGAAACTCACCGTGGTGCCGCGTCGATTGTTAACGGGCCCCAAATTTTCCAGCTTCGAGGTCGGCAGGCCACGTGAATAGCTTTGACGATAGAGCTGCTTATCCTTGGCGACCTCGATGACCAAATCCGACGACAAGGCGTTGACCACGGACGAGCCTACGCCATGCAGACCACCGGAGGTTTCATACGCGCCGCCGCCGAACTTTGCACCTGCGTGCAAGATGGTGAAGATGACTTCCAGCGCCGATTTGTCGGTGAATTTGGGGTGGGGGTCGACCGGGATGCCGCGACCGTTGTCTTTGACCACCAGACGATTACCGGGTTCCAGCGTCACCTCGATGATGCTGGCGTGGCCCGCGACGGCTTCGTCCATGGAGTTGTCGATGATTTCCGCCGCCAAGTGATGATAGGCGCGCTCATCGGTGCCGCCGATGTACATGCCGGGACGCTTGCGCACCGGTTCCAGGCCTTCCAGGACCTCAATGTCGGCGGCGGTGTAGCTGTCGCCGCCTGCACCACTTGATTTGGGGGCGGGACTGGCCTTGGCCTTTTGGGGCGCGGATTTTTTCGCGACAGGCCTGGTCGCAGCAGGCATTTTAGTTTTGCTCGGCTTGGTGCCGTCTTCGAATAGGTCACTCATGGTAGGTCACTCATGGATGGTCGTTTTTTGTGGGATACGGGGAGGCTAGCCCCCCGGGCTTTGGCAGCGTATCGTATATTCATCTGTGGCGTTGTATCTGCATCATACGGTAGTCTCGTGTCTATAAAAACACAAAATGCAGTGTAAATGCCTGCAAATCATGAGGACAACATGACCGAATCGGATTCTCCAGTAGGTTCTTCGAATACCCCGGATCACGCCCCTAAGGAAGAGCCCAAGGGCATGCTGGCCATTCGCCAGGTGGCGATGCCGGCAAATTTGAATTCCGGCGGCAATGTCTTTGGCGGCTGGATCTTGGCACAAATGGATCTGGCCGGGGGCATCACCGCCAACGATCACGCCGAAGGCCGGGTCGCCACCGTGGCGCTGACCGCCATGGAATTTCATCTGCCGGTTTTTGTCGGTGATGTTTTGAGCTGTTATTGCGACGTCACAAAGGTCGGCAATACGTCGCTGACAATCCATGTCCAGGCCTGGGTGCATCGCCGCACCGGCGCCAAATTGGAAGTATTTAAGGTCACCGAAGGTGATTTTGTATTTGTCGCGCTCAATGAGGACGGAACCAAGCGTCAGATGCCTCGCAATTAGGTCTCTGGGGCGCAGAGTTGAGGATCCGAAATCATGGCGATGCCCTGGCGCTACCGCGAGATTTCTCTGGGTCTGAAGTTGGCCGGGGCC
>JAESUA010000006.1 GCA_016763255.1 Magnetovibrio sp.
ATTCCTAAATCTGAATTTGATTCAATAGTCATTGGGGCTAAAGGTGATCTCTCGATTGTTAAACGGCGTCTTGGATTAAAGAGCGGCCAACTTACAAGCGGTAATACTGTAGCAGCTTACATTGAGCCATCTGATATGAAGAACCTTAGGGTTTCGTCAGGGAATGAAGCTGGTGCTAGTTCAAAATGGCTGCCTGGAGGGAAAACTATTGGGGGGGCTTCTGAGGCAATTATCGACACACCGCCTGATACACAATTTGAATTTCTTGAATTTTAGGAGGTTTCTTCATGAGTAAAGGCAGGGACATGAGCATGTACTATAAAATGGGGAGGAAACAAGTAGCTAAAAGAACGACCATAGATGATGAAAACAATAAATATTTTGAAGGATGGAGTGTCCACAAAATAAATGATAAATATCAGGTTCAATATACCGCAGCCGCGCATGGGGGAGGGGTAGTTAAATTTGACGTTACAGAGTATGAGTACAGAAAAGCTCATTCTGGCATTCTTACGTTAAGTGATTTGCTGAGGATCTATCCAGAGCATGGGGTGATATCGTAACGACAATTATGGAATTACGGTGACAGAATTACGGTGACAGTGCACTAAATTGCCTAATTCTGTGGGCACCTTACTTAATTCCACTCCCTCATGAAGCAGAAGGCGTTTCACGTTCACGCTGTGTTGCTGCCCCAGCTCCCCGTTTTGTGATGCCGCACGCGGTTATTCCAAGTGAAAACCGCCAAAATGCAAAATTTCCGATCCCACAACGCAAAAACGGCCAACGGCCTGATTTTTCAGGACATCGGCCGCAGCTGGCGACAGGCTTAGTTGTGAATATGACAAACTAAGCTGTGAAACGACATTTTAAACTAGAACCGACAGCCCCCGTGAGGGAGCCTTTTGCTTTGGTGATGGCTGGGGCGGTAGGGATCGAACCTACGGTGACAGGAATTACGGTGACAGTGCACTAAATTGCTAAAAATAACGGGTATACGATACCAATTGTCGCCATTATTTCGTTCGCGTAGCGGTGACACGATCCGATATTTAAGAAGTAGGGAGATGGTCATATCCCAGGTATGCGTCTGGGAATGGTGGAGGCGGGGTGCGGGGTGTCTCATCAAACAATCGGGGTGAAGCGCCCGGCGCTTCTCTTTAATTCTTAAAGCACGGCCTATCAACAAACCATCATGTCCTCGGTATGCGTCTATTGCCCCGTGATTTGAATGGATAAATCACACGCCGTCTTGCCCGGACTTGATCCGGGTATCCACGATTTTGGTGGTGTTGAGGGGGGCTAAGACGTGGATACGCGGGTCTAGCCCGCGCATGACGGAAATAGGTGGGGGTTACTCCGCTGCTTCCCCGGCATCCCGATCCCGGTCGCGGTCGGGGTCTAGGTCCAGATCATCCAGCGTATTTGGTTTGTCGTCAAATGCAGCTAGCTCATCTTGATCTGTGGCGTCTTGTTGGCGTTGCCACATTTTGGCATACAAGCCATCTTTGGCGAGCAGCCCATTGTGGGTTCCGCGCTCGGCGACTTCGCCGGCCTCGAGCACCAGGATTTCGTCTGAGTCCACCACTGTCGACAAACGGTGCGCGATGGCCAGGGTGGTTCGGCCGGTGGCGACTTCGCCCAGGGAGGCCTGGATTTCTTTTTCCGTATGGGTGTCGAGCGCCGAGGTGGCTTCGTCGAACAGCAAGATTGGCGGTGCCTTGAGGATGGTGCGCGCGATGGCAACGCGTTGCTTTTCACCGCCTGATAATTTCAGCCCGCGTTCGCCGACCATGGTTTCATAACCGTCCGGAAGGCTTAAGACAAAATCATGGATCTTGGCCAGCTTGGCGGCGTTATGGACTTCGGACGGCGACGCGCCGGGGCGACCATAAGCGACGTTGTAATAGATGGTGTCGTTAAACAGCACCGTGTCTTGGGGCACGATGCCGATGGCGGCGCGCAGGCTGCTTTGGCCCACGTTGCGGATGTCTTGGCCGTCGATGGAGATGGTGCCTTGGTTGACATCGTAAAAGCGAAACAGCAGGCGCGAGATGGTCGATTTTCCCGCACCCGATGCGCCGACGATGGCCACAGATTTGCCCGATGGCACGGTGAAGCTAACGTTTTTGAGCACCGGGCGGCGTGGATCATAAGCAAAGGTTACGTTTTCGAATTTAACCTCGCCCCCTGAAACGTTCAAATCGGGTGCGCCGGGCGTATCTTGGACCTCTTCATTGGCGCCCAACAGCTAGAACATGTCTTCCATGTCGATCAGCGAATGTTTGATTTCGCGATACGCCGAGCCGAGAAAATTCAGCGGCAGATAAAGTTGCAGCAAGTAGGTGTTGACCAGCACAAAATCGCCCACGGTGAGGCTGCCATCGCGCACGCCAAATCCGGCCATCAACATCACCACCGTAACACCCACGGCGATGATCGCGCCTTGGCCGGTGTTGAGCCATGCCAGCGAGGTCTTGGATTTGATTGCGGCCTTTTCGTATCCGGCCAGGGCGACATCAAAACGTGTGGCTTCGTGGCCTTCGTTGCCGAAATATTTGACGGTTTCGTAATTCAGCAGGCTGTCGATGGCCTTGGTGTGGGCGCGATTGTCACTGTCGTTCATTTCCCGGCGGAATCTTGAGCGCCAGTTGGTCAGCGCCACGGTCCACACCACGTAAGCGGCGATGGTGGCCATGGTGGCGATGGCAAATGATGGACTGAGCAAGGTCCACAGCAACACTGCGACCATGGCGATCTCGATCACCGTCGGGATGATGTTAAAAAGCATCATGCGCAGCAAAAATTCGATGCCGCTGGTGCCGCGTTCGATCGCCCGGCTCAGCCCGCCGGTTTGGCGTTCCAGATGAAAACGCAGCGACAGCTTGTGCAGGTGCTTGAAGGTTTGCAGTGCCACTTGGCGGATGGCGTAATGGGTGACCTTGGCAAATACCGCCGACTGCATTTCTTTAAAGGTCAGCGAAATGATCCGCGCCGCGCCATAGGCCAACAGCAACGCCACCGGCACCGCAGCCCAGCCGATCAACAAGGTCGGCGAGGTCATCGCATCGACCGCGTATTTGAGGATCACCGGCACCGTCACCGTCGCGCCTTTGGCGGCGATCAACAAGACCATCGCCACCACCACGCGGCTGCGTAGATCAAACCGCCCAGCCGGCCACATATAGGGCAGCAGGGCACGGATGGTCTTCCAATCGTCATTGGGGCCGACGCTGTCTTTGCGCGGCTCTCGGGGTGCCATGCCTCTCATAACCGGGTGCTGTCTTTCGTTGTCTTGTGGTCGGATTTAAGGTGTTACCTATAAAGAATAGGTATGCGCCACCTCATACGCCATGGCCCGCGATAAAAAAACTAATTTTATAAGGATTTTTGGGGCGTGGAAAATCGATCAATGGGTGCTTATGCGAGAATGAAATTCTGGGTCGGCAAGCAGCTCGATGGCTTCGATGGCCAGCAGGGCTTGGTCGAAACAGGTTTCGGGTGTGCTGGGACATTGGCTTGACTGCTCCGCCATCGCGGCTTTGGCGATGCGGGCCTGAGAAAGGATCAGGTCGAGACGGTCTTGGTCACCCATAGGATCGATCCGTAAATTGTTGCAACATCGTGCATAGCGCGAATTGTTCTCTAGATTTATTGTGTTTCGTATACCTTTGTGCTGTGTCGTTGAACATAGGGCGGACGGATTATGTAGCTGTAAAGTTACAAATTAAGCACAAGATAAAGCCCCCTGCGCTGATTGGGCGAGGGGGCTTTTAAATCTCGTCTTAAGTGTGGGTCAACCGGTGCGCTTGATCAGGTGGTAACCGAAATCGGTTTCCACGATACCGCTGGTTTCGCCAACATCCATGGAAAAGGCAGATTCTTCGAATTCTTTGACCATCTGGCCTTTGCCGAAGGTGCCGAGTGATCCACCATCCGAGCCTGATGGGCAATCGGAATGTTCTTTGGCGAGGTCTGCAAAATCAGCGCCGCCATCAATTTCGGTTTTGAGGGCTTCGATCTGTTCCTTGGCTTCATCTTTAGAACGTGAAGCGGTGGAATTCGAAGAACCTGCATACATCAACAAGATGTGGGCGGCGGAAACGGTATCGGACATGGTCTGCTCCTTTAGGGCTCGTAATTAAAGCTAGATATACACCCCGGTTGGGCATTTGGCTAACGACAATCGGCTTGCCCTGGGTTGATGATGAAATAGTCGATCAGCACGGTTTTGTCTGGTGCCCGATAAAGCGGCAATTCGATCCGCTGGGAAGGCTGGTTTGGCGGTAATTTTGTACCGAAGATGGCATTGGTTGAACCGGCAGCGGCTTCGGCCGTTTTACCACCACGCTCTCGCGGTACCCATACGGCCATGCATTGCCCCGTCTGGTTTTTTGCGTGTTGTCGTGCAGGCGGAATAATGTCGATGAATTTGTGGCTAACAATGCGGCTGTCGGGCAGGTATAGCGCCAAATTTCCTGGTAATGGGTTTGGGTACCATGTTGCAAAAACGGAACCTGCGTTGAAACCTTGGCGTTGTAGTTCTTTTGCAATTTTTTCATAGGGGATTAGGAATTGGCATTTTTTGCAGCGTAGCGGGTCAAGCACCGCTTTGGCAGCCAGCCCGCCGACCGACAGCGCGCATGCCGTCATGACCAGCCCGGCATAGACGCGCCGACGCTTGCCCGGAACGGGTTCCGCCGGGAGACGCGCAAACACCCACAGCGGGAACAAAATCAAAATGAATAGGTAGTTGGGACGAAACTGGGTGACGCCGCCCAGCACCACCATGCTCAACATCAAAATGATTATGGCCAAAAAGGTGCGGCTTAACAGCGGGGCTGCGATGGGCAGAAGATCAGCTTGGCGGGTTTTTTTGAAGATTGCGGGGAATACCAAAAGCACAATCAACCACAGTGGCGATAAGAAGGCGAACGTCGATCTCAGCAAACTCCACAGGCCTTTGCCGATGGCCTTGATCGTGGAAATATCTTGTCCGGTTTCTAATTTGTAGCTGATCGCATCTTTCAGCATATCGGCTGAAGCCCAAAGCCAGGCAACGTGCGGCGCAATGATCGCGCTGGCAATGATTACGGTGACCAGGGCCGAGCGATTGAGCAGTCGTGAGCGCACCATCGTGAGGCTCATGCCCGCGCTTATGAGGGCGAGCAAAAACATCACATAGGCATATTTGGTCATGATGCCGAGACCGATGAGGCTGCCCAGAACCACGTACCAACGCAGTCGACCGTCTTTGATCACCATATGCAGCGCGCTGAAGGTTAAGACAATAAACAGGGCATTCAGCAGGCTGTGAGAGTAGCTGAATATGGCGTGCCAACTCATGAAAAAAATGAGCAATGGTGACAGCGCCACCAGGGCCCAATCAAGCCTGCGCTCATTGCCTAAGCTCAGCCGTGCGGCATGATGCAAGGCGAGATATATACCCGCAAGGATGCACAGTTTAAAGGCCACCACGAGGCCGGCGCTTTTACCAAAGACCGAAAACAGTGCGATGAGAATCCAGGTGTAGAGCGGCGGGTTGGCGACATCATAGCCCCAGCGAAATGACTGCGCAAACAGCACCTGTTCGGCTTCGTCGCCGCTCAGTCCCGAAAATGCAGACATGCGCAGGGCCCAATAGATGCTGACCAGGATCAGAACCAAAGCGTGCACCGCCATTGGTTTTTTAAGTGTAATCAACATGTTGTTCATGATGCTCGCAGGCTTTTGGGTGATCGTGAGTGTGGCGAACTCTATCAGGTTTATCGCAAAGGTTTAGTCTCGTCACCATTCACATGACCACTTGAGGGGATTATAAATTGATTTAAACACGCATTGAGTGTAGCTTTTTATTTAAACGTATTACCGGGAGGGGAGGGTCAGATAAATCTATAAATTTCCTGGCCTTAGGTCTGTTATGCGTTGAAAGAGTGCCCTGAAGCACCGATGACCATGGCGGCGGTGGGAACAGCAATGACCCTTGAAAAAAAATACGGGGGAGGGGGGCTATGGCTATGGTTCGTAGGCAAAATACAAAAATCTTGATGGCTGGCTTCGCGGTGATCCTTATGGGCATGGCGGGGCTGATTGCGTTGTTCTTTTTTCACATCAATACGATGAAGATAAACGATAGGGTCAATCATGACCTGATGGAAAAGAACTTTGCCGCATATAAAATGCGCGAGGCAGCCGAA
>JAESUA010000037.1 GCA_016763255.1 Magnetovibrio sp.
GTCACCAACGCCATTCGCTACACTGAAACGGGGCGCATTTTGGTCGGTTGTCGAAAGTGCGGGGATGCGGTTCGATTGGACGTCTGGGACACCGGACAAGGCATTTCTGCAAACAACGTGCACCATATCTTTGATCCCTACCGCCGCCTCGAAGGGATAAGGTCACACCCGGCCGATGGTTTGGGCTTGGGCTTATTCATTGCTTGCGGACTGGCGCAACTGCTTGAACACCCGCTTGGTGTGCGTTCGACCCTGGGGGCCGGTTCATTGTTTTGCATCGAGGTCCCTAGCGGAACGCTGGTAAACGAAACGCTTGAAGATAAACCGCCAGCGCAGGCCTATACCGAGGTTTTTCACGGATATACGGTGCTCGTCGTTGATGACGACACAAATGTTTTAGATGGCATGAAAACCGTCCTGAGTGATTGGGGTTGTTATGTTGTTGTGGCACAAAGCATGGCCGACGCCCTGGATGCAGCTTGCACCTTGGGGGACAAGTTGGATGTCGTGGTCTCTGACTTTCACCTTGCGGATGGCGAGACGGGGATCGCCTTGTTGGAAGCCATTGATGGTGAAGTTGGCCGTCACGTGCCCGCCATAATCATTTCTGGGGATACGCAACCCGAACGTCGACGTGAAATTGAAGCGGTTGGCTATTTTCTTTTGACCAAGCCAATCCAGCCCGTCTCCCTGCGGCCGCTGTTGCACCGGCTCTTGCGAAGAAATAACCGCAGCAAAGAGAACTGACTATGGGGATTCTACGATGCCAAGGCGAATGGCTTCGTAGATCGCTTTCGTACGGTTTTGAACGCCAAAGGCTTTGAGGACACCGCTGATATGCGTCTTTACGGTCGATTCCGATAAGCCTAAGGCCATAGCAATCGACTTGTTTGATGAGCCTTGCACCATCAAAGTGAGGATGTCGCCCTGGCGTTCCGTTAGATTTAGGGCTTGGCCGTTTGCTAAGGCGGCCTTTTTTAAGGCGAACGGCGGTACGTAAACATTGCCAGATAGAATCAAATTGAGTGCAGCCAAGAGCACATTGTTATCGGCAGATTTTGGAATGTAGCCCGCAGCGCCAGCCTCTAAAAACCGGCGGGCTACGGCTGCAACTTCGGTTGCTGACAAGATGGCGAATGAGATCGTCGGATAGGCGTCTTGCAAATACTCTAACGTTGCCAGATCGTTCATGCCCGGCATGTTGAGATCAAGCGGCACCAATCCCACATCGTGATGAGCTTCTAGAAGGTCGATCAATTCGTCAAGTGTACCTGCCTCAAGCACCTCAGACACACTCTGTGTTCGCTCTAACATGGCGGCCAGGCCCTCACGCACCAGGGCGTGGTCATCGGCAATGGCAATCTTCATCCAGGCAACCCTTTTTGATATTTCCCGACACTCAATAGCGCGTGCGATGAGGTGATGCAAATGGCCCTTGCTTGAAATCGGCACCAAGGTACCGGGTAGCGGTACTTTTATATTGTAGTCAATCCCTTGTAGCTTTGGTAATGATTTAGAATTATTAAGATATGCGCAATTTTGGTTCCGGAGGATAGATCATGAACAGTATTTTTCAAATTCGACCGCTTGAACAGCGATGGATGTTTGACGGTGCCATGGCGGCGGACGTGGTCGATGCGACCGGTGGTGACGATAGCGATACGTCCTCGATTGAGGCGATTGAATCCACCCCGGCGATCGGCCCCCGGGTGGTACTGATTTCCGGCGCGGTTGAGGATTCTGCGGATTTGGCGGCTGCTGTGCAAGGGGATGTGATCGCCCTGATCTATGATCCGTCGCAAAGCCTGGATACGATTTTATCATCGCTCAAAACGGCCTTGGGCAGCCAGCAAGCGTCCTCCATCGCCTTTGCCAGCCACGGCATGGGCGACGGGGCTTTTGCCCTCAATGATGCTTTCGATGTGTCGCTCACCAGCCTGTCCACCAATGACGCGCTGAAAGCCTTTTGGGGTGATCTGGGCGGTTTGATTGCTGATGATGGTCGACTCGATTTGCTGGCTTGTGATCTCAGCGGCAGCCGAGCCGGGGATTTTACCGTGTCGTTGCTGTCGGACATCGTTGGGCGCGATGTGGCGGCATCCGATGATGCCACGGGCAATCAAGCCCAAGGCGGCGACTGGGATTTGGAGCTTGGCAACGTCAACGTCGCAGACTATTTCCAGGCCGATAAACTGGCCGCATTTGACGGCCTGCTCGCAGAAACAACCGAAATGGTTAAGGATATCAATACGGGTGGTGGTTCAAATCCATACAATTTTGCGGCCGTTGGATCGACGCTCTATTTTCGCGCCTCTGACGGAACAAATGGGTACGAACTGTGGAAGTCTGATGGCACCGTCGGCGGAACGGTTATGGTTAAAGATATTAACCCGGGAGTCGGTGATTCGAATGTCAGCTATCTAACAGCAGTTGGATCGACGCTCTATTTCACGGCCGAAGACGGCACCAATGGAACGGAACTGTGGAAGTCCGACGGCACCGACGCCGGCACCGTTATGGTCAAGGATATCAACCCAGGTGCTGGCACTTCTTCTCTCCGCTATTTAACGGCTGTTGGATCGACGCTCTACTTCCGGGCCAGTGACGGGGCAAATGGTACGGAGCTGTGGAAGTCTGACGGCACTGCCGTCGGCACCGTTATGGTCAAGGATATCAATGTAGGTGTTGGTAGCACTGCCATCTACAACTTAACGGCTGTTGGATCGACGCTCTACTTCCAGGCCAATGACGCTACCAATGGGAGCGAGCTGTGGAAGTCTGACGGCACCGCCGTCGGCACCGTTATGGTCAAGGATATCAATGTAGGTGTTGGTGGTTCTTCTCCCTACACTTTAATAGCAGTTGGATCGACGCTCTATTTCACGGCCGATGACGGCACCAATGGAGCCGAACTGTGGAAATCTGACGGTACCGCCGTAGGCACCGTGATGATCAAGGATATCAACACGGCAGGCAGTTCTTCCCCAGTCAATTTCGCGGTTATTGGATCGACGCTTTATTTCGTGGCCACTGATGCGACCAATGGAACGGGGCTGTGGAAGTCTGACGGTACCGTTAGTGGAACCGTTTTGGTCAAAGATACCAATACGGTTACCAATACTTCTCTCCGCTCTTTAACAGCTGTGGGATCGACGCTCTATTTCCGGGCCGCTGACGCAACACATGCGTACGAGCTGTGGAAGTCTGATGGCACCACCGCCGGAACCGTTATGGTCAAGGATATCCACCCGACTGGCTCTTCTAATATCGAGTCTCTTACGTCTATTGGCTCGACGCTCTATTTCACGGCCAACGGCGGTGTAAATGGGGTCGAGTTGTGGAAGTCTGACGGCACCGCCAGCGGTACCGTTATGGTCATGAATATCAACCCGACGTCTAATTCTTTCCCAGATTATTTAACGGCAATTGGCTCGACGCTCTATTTTCGGGCCGATGATGGGACAAATGGGAGGGAGCTGTGGAAGCATGTGGTAACCGTTGACTCCACACAACCCCCGACGCCGAAACCAACACCTCCGCCGGCGCCGCCGCCACCCATTGATCCGCCTTCGCCACCGCCGCCCGATCCTGGCGTGGGATCAGGCAACACTGTTATCGGTGGTGTCGATAAGGGCTTTAAACTCATCTCGGCACCGCAGGTGGCGATTGGCGGTTTCAGGACAGCACTTGCCGATGCCTCTTTGCGCGCGACCATGGGCGGGGAAGCCCTGGCCGTAGCCCGGCCGATCGGCCTGATTTCGCAAACCGGTAACGTCAATTTCACCATCGCGTCTGACGCTTTTGCCCACACCAATCCAGACGAAACGGTTCAGTTGATTGCTCTACGAGCCGATGGGCAGGACCTACCATCTTGGCTCAACTTTGATCCTGACTCGGGCAGTTTCGAAGGCACGCCGCCCGCAGGTGAAAATGGAATCATCGAAATTCAAGTCATCGCCCGTGACAGCTTTGGCCGTGAGGCCATGCAGGTGTTTGAAATCCAGATTTCCGAAGACAAAGGGCGACGTGAAGGCACACCTGACAGCGCCGCCGAAGCACCTCAGGATGCAACGGGTACCGAACAACCCCAAGCCCCTGATCAACAAGGTGCACTCGAATCAAAGGCCCCGTTCAAAGCCGACGCCAATTCCGGCTTTGGCGGCAAAACCGGCCTCGCTCAACAATTACAGCAGGCAACCATCGGCGCAATGATGACGCTGCCAGAACAATCCAGAGGATTAAGTTAAAGTGATCACTAAAAGACAAAAGAACATTTCCCGATCAATGATCCTTGCCGGCATGGTCGTTCTGTCCGGTTGTGCCGTTGTAACGCCGGAACGCATGAGCATTAGTGAGTTGACGGCGCAATCCAAAACGGACCTTGCCACCATGTTTCAGGGCGAAACCATGCTGAGCAAGCCGCTGACCATTGAGGCGGCCATTAAACGCGTGCTGACAAAGAACCTGGATGCGCGCACCCAGGTTTTGGAAGAAAACTTGGCTCTGGGCCAGGTTGAGCTGGACCGCTTGGACTTTTTGCCAAAAGTTAAGGCCAATGCGGGGTACGAAAAACGTTCGCAATTCAACGCAACAAATAGCCAGACTGTAGGGTCTTCGGCGGCCCCAGGCTCCTATTCATATTCTGCGGACCAAGCCTCGACAACGGCCGACCTGTCATTGACCTGGAATATCCTCGATTTTGGCACCAGTTATTATAACGCCCACCAGAACGCAAACCGCGCCCTGATCGCCCATGAACGCCTCCGCAAGGTCGCAAATAACTTGATCCGTGAAACGCAATTTGCATTTTGGCGCGCCGCGGTGAGCCAAATGCTGGCGGAGCGGGTTATAAAAGGTATTGCCGAGGCCGAGGTCGCCCTTGGCCAAATACGCTCGTCTTCCAAGGCCGGTGGACGCAACCCTGTAGAAGCGCTGCGCCTGCGTAAAACGCTGTTGGAAAGCTTGCGCCAACTCGAAAACATTGACCAGGAACTTTCCACCGCCAAGATCGAGCTGGCCACGCTGATCAACCTGCCCCCGAACGCTAAATATACGCTGGCCATTCCGCAAAGCGGTGTTTTGCCGGTGCCGCAATTGAAGTACTCACTTGATCAGATGGAGATGATGGCCTTCACCCAAAACCCGGACATCATCGAGCAAGGTTACCAGACCCGCATCGCCATCGACGAGACCAAAAAGGCGATCATGCAAATGCTACCGGGGGTTACCTTTTCCCTCGGCGCAAATTTTGACGGAAATTCTTTCTTGGATAAAAACCGCTGGAATGAATACGGCGCGCAGTTGAGCCTGAATATATTCGATATCCTGTCTGCGCCGCAACGCATCAAACATTCTGAAGCGGCACAAGAAATTGCCAATTCCAAGCGACTGTCCATCAGGTTGGCCGTATTGGCCCAAGTCCATATAGCCCAACTTCAATTTTTTAATGCGAAGAAACAGTTTGGGCGGGCTGATGAACTTTGGACCATCGAGATGGCCCTGGAACAGCATTCCTTACGCCGTTCGCAAAACAATGCACAGTCCTCGGTCGATCGGGTTGTTGCACAGACATCGGCGATCGCCGCGGAACTGCAGCGTTATCAATTGTATGCCCAACTGCAAGCGGCGCTGGCCAATGTTCAGGCGACGATTGGCAAAAGCTATGGTGATTCCCTGGAGGCTGCAGCTTCAAAACCTGTTAAGCCAGCCCCTCAAGACAAACCCGCCGTGGTTCAGCCTAGCGTGATGCATGACAAGGTCATCGACAACAAGAAAACCTCTTTCGATGCTGATTTGAAATCCATCGGTAACAAGCTTGTTTCGTTTGTGCGCAACCTGTTTGGCGCTACGAAGGCTCAAGCAGAACCTGTCGTGAATTAATCGTAGCACTATGAACAAGCCTTCCTTCCTTCGTCTTCTTGCGCCATTCTCGCTCGCGGCATTTTTGTTTTTTCCGCACAAGGGCGCTCTTGGCGCTGGTGATGAAGTGGATTTCCTCGTCCAGCTGACACCGCGGGCCCAGACAAATTTATCGTCGGAACTTTCCGCCAGAATTGATCAGCTTGCGTTCAAGGAAGGGGAAAGTTTTCGCCGCAGCGATGTGTTGGTGAAATTTGAGTGTTCCATCAACGAAGCAAAACTTGCCTCGGCCAATGCAGATGTGCAAAGCGCAACAGCCAAGTTGGAAGTTGCCGAGCGGTTGCTGGAATTCAAATCCATTTCTATTTTGGAAGTTGATCTGGAAAAAGCTGCGCTCGCGAAAGCCTTGGCCGAGCTCAGGGCCGAAACTGCGATTGTCTCCAAGTGCAGCCTTAAGGCTCCCTTTAACGGCAAAATTTCAGAACTTAAGGTTTTCAATCATCAATTTGTGAACAGGGGCGATCCGTTGCTCCATATCATTGACGATTCAGGCCTTGAGGTCGAGTTCCTGGCCAATTCTTCCTGGCTGTCATGGCTTAAGCCGGGGCTCGAGTTGGATGTTGTGGTGGCGGAAACGCAAACAACACACACCGTGACGATCACAAGGATTGGCGCGAAGGTTGACCCCGTCAGTCATTCCATAAAGATCGTGGGGGTCATAAATGACCGCCCGGATGTGAGCCTGGAAAAGACGTACCAGTTCCTGCGGCTGCTGCGTCCGCTGCTGCCGGTACTTCACGAGCGTCTGCCAGTGGAGGTGACGGACAAGATCAA
>JAESUA010000038.1 GCA_016763255.1 Magnetovibrio sp.
CAGCGGCCCGGACCCGGCCGCGTCCGTCGTGACGGTTGACTCGACCTCGAATTTCAATTCGAGCTCGATCGCACGACCGAAGGCGCTGACCTTTTGCACCAATTGGCGCATATTTTCGCGAAAATCGATCAGTGTGCCAGGGGCGAATGGGTCGGCGAATGGGTCGGCGAATGGGTCGGCGAACCGATCGGTGGCTGGGTCTTGCGCCTGAACAGGGATCGCGCCAATGGGCAAGCCGATCAGCAGGCCGATTTTCAGGCTCGTCGCCAGTATGCCTGCTAGTTTTGCCATACGGGCCATGTTGCTTCCCTTACCAATGATCGATGTTTAGATAGCCTTTTTAGCTGATTCTCAGGCTAGATGGTATGGCTTGATTGTGGTGGGGCAAAGATGTTCTTGTCGTCAGTCCGGTCAAGACCTATCTCCTTAGTATGGCTTATGCACGATATCCTCGACGTTTCGTACTGCGCGCGGCGCTTGCTATTGCGGCGCTTGCGGTGGTGTTTCAGGGCGCGATGGCCCAAAATCCCTTTGGCGATGATGTACCGCGCTCGTGGGTGGCGGAGTGGCCGGATACGGATTTCAGCATTTCCGCGATAAAATTTGGAGAGATTCAGTCCGGGGGACCGCCTAAAGACGGCATTCCGTCGATCGATAAGCCACAATTTACGCATATCGATTCGGTGAAAACCATTCCCGGTACCGAACCGGTGATCACCCTGACCATCGGCGGGGAAACCAAGGTTTACCCGTTGCGCATATTGACCTGGCATGAAATCGTCAATGATCGCATCGCAGGGGTGCCGGTGGCGGTGACTTATTGTCCGCTGTGCAATGCGGGTATCGTTTTTGATGCACGGTTGGGCGATGCGGAACTGACCTTTGGCACCACTGGGAAATTACGTAATTCTGACTTGGTGATGTATGACCGCCAGACCGAAACCTGGTGGCAGCAGTTTTCCGGCGAAGGCATCGTCGGCCAGCTGACTGGTCAGGTGCTCAAGATGTTGCCATCACGCATGGAGGCCTTCGATTTGGCCAAGGCGCGCCATCCCGATGCCCAGGTGTTGGTGGCCAAAAGCACCTTTAGTCGGCCTTACGGTTCGAACCCTTATGTCGGTTACGACACCTCGGTGCGGCCGTTCTTATATGCCGGAGATTTGCCGGAAGATATCAACCCGATGATGCGGGTGGTGGTGGTGGATGGCACGGCCTGGACCTTGCCCTATCTTAAAAAACGCGAACGCGTCACCGCCGATGATTTGGTGTTGAGCTGGAGCGCGGGGCAGAACTCGGCGCTGGACACCCGCTATATCTACAAAGGTCGCGATGTCGGCAATGTGACGGTTCAGCGCAAGACCGATTCGGGGCTGAAGGATGAAATTTATCACGTCACGTTTGCCTTTGTGTTCCATGCCTTCCACCCCGAAGGCACGCTTTTCAAAGACTAATCCGCATTTTTTTCACAATGCTTTTCATAAACGTCGAGTGCCCCTACAGTCGCGTTTATGAGCGCGCATATTATCGTCGTTGGTAACGAAAAGGGTGGCAGTGGCAAGTCCACCACCGTCATGCATTTGGCCGTCAGCCTGCTGCGTTTGGGCAAGCGGGTGACGGTGATTGATCTCGACGCCCGTCAGGGCACCATCAGCCGCTATTTCGAAAATCGCAAACTCCATCTGGAGCGGTCGCGGTTGAACTTGCCGATGCCGGAACTTTTGATCCTGCGGCCCGAAGACGGCGGCGGTGACGAAGAAGGCATCGAGGCTTTATTGGAAGGCGTGTTCGAAGACGCCAGCTCTGATTCGGACGTGGTGATCGTGGACACGCCGGGTTCCGATACCGCCATGTCGCGGTTGGCGCATTCTTTTGCCGACACCTTGATCACGCCGATGAACGACAGTTTCATCGACCTGGATGTGCTGGCCAAGATCGATCCCACCGATATGAGCATCAAAAGTCCTAGTCATTATGCCGAATTGGTGTGGCAACAGCGCATGATGCGCGCCAAGCGCGGTGGACAAATGCCCGATTGGATCGTCATGCGAAATCGCATGGGCCATACCGGCTCCAAGAACAAACAAGAAATCGAACGCTTGGTGGCACAGTTGGCCAAGCGCATCAACTTTCGCACCGTGCCGGGCTTTTCAGAACGGGTGATTTTTCGCGAGTTGTTCCATCAAGGCCTGACCTTGATGGACGTGGCGGAAATTAAGGGCGAAAGCGCTCTCACGATGTCCCATGTTGCGGCCCGCCAAGAAGTCCGGGCTTTGGTCGAGGCGATCAACCTTCCCTAACGTCGAAACTCGGCCTAGGTTTATGGTCTTGAATTTAAGGAGTTGCAGACATGACTTGGGAAACGGCGCTTACCCTCAGTATCGCCATCCTCGTGCTGGGCATCACCCCGGGGCCGGGGGTGTTCGCCATCATCGCACGGGCCTTGGCGATGGGTTTGCGCCCCACGCTGGTTTACATCACGGGCATCATCGCCGGGGATATGGTGTATCTGGTTCTGGTCGCTCTCGGGCTTAATGTCCTGGTCACCCAGTACGCTGATGCTTTTGCTCTGTTGAAGATCGCGGGCGGGCTTTACCTGATTTATCTGGGCATCCAGACTTGGCGTTCGGCCAAGGATGTGGGTGGGGATGGAGAGGGGGCAATCCAGGCTGAGAACAGCTCCGTGCGTAGCTTTCTTTCCGGTTTAAGTCTGACCCTTGGCAACCACAAGGTGGTGGTGTTTTACGTCGCATTTTTGCCCGCGTTTATCGATCTGGGGGCGCTGAGCATCAGTGGACTTCTTATCGCCGCCCTGGTGGTGGGCCTGACCCTGTTGGTGGTGTTTACGGGCTATGCCTGGATGGCGGCACGGGCACGCAGGTTGCTGAAAACCCCGGCGGCGGTGAAGACTTTACGCCGCGGTTCAGCTGGTTTGCTGATCGGTGCAGGCGGTGTGGTGGCGGCCAGCTGATCTTATGGCGGACAACAAAGACAATCTGCCTACGAAATCTTGCGATGTATCGTCCATCGATACGTTTCTCAAGGATATGAACAAAACCCCGGTGCCGTTCAAGGATGGTGGCGGGGGACGATTGGTGTTTGCCATGGATGCCACCGCATCACGCGAACACAGCTGGGATATGGCCGCACGCATCCAGGGCGATATGTTTGAAGCCACCCGTAACATCGGCGGACTGGCGGTGCAGTTGGCGTTCTTTCGCGGTTTTGGTGAATTTAAGGTTTCCGGCTGGCTGAGTGATGCCAAAGAAATCCACCGCCTGATGAGTTCGGTTCATTGTCTGGCCGGTCAAACCCAAGTCGGCAAGGTGCTCAAACATGCGCGCAATCAGGCCACCCGGTCGGGCATCCGTGCGGTGGTCTACGTCGGTGATTGTTTTGAAGAAGACGTTGACCTGGTCGCACATGTGGCGGGCGAATTGGGTATTTTAGGGGTGCCGGTGTTTACCTTTCATGAAGGCCATGATGTCAACGCCGAACGGGCGTTTCGTCACATTGCCAAGCTCAGCGGCGGCGCTTATGCGCATTTTGATGCAGCCAGTGCCGACATGCTGAAAAAACTGCTCAGCGCGGTGGCGGTGTTTGCCGCCGGTGGGCGCAGCGCGTTGGATGAGTATGCCACCTTACAAGGCGGCGATATTTTGCAGATCACCCAGCAGATGAAGAAGGGAGGCTGAAGGTGTCCTTTTTCATTCTTGGTATTGCCGTTTTGATTGCCGTGTTGTTGATGGCGCGCTGGTATGTCAGCGTACCGCCGAAAACATTGCTGTCGGGGGGCAAATGGCTTGTATTTGGCGTGGCGCTCGGGCTGGTCTTGTGGCTGATGTTGAGCGGCAAATTGTGGGCTGCGGTGGCGGCCTTGCCGGCCATTTTGGTATGGCTCATGCGCATGTTGGGCGGATTGCGGATTGCGCGCATGCTTGCCCGCCTGATTGGTCTGGGCGGTGCCGCAAAGGGCTGGAGCAGCCCCGGTGCGGATGGTGGGCCAAGTTCTGGGCAGAGCTCCTATGTGCATACGCGCTTTGTTGTGATGCACTTGGATCATGGCTCGGGTCATGTGTCGGGCCAGGTGTTGGAGGGCCGGTTTGCTGGCCGGGCCTTGGAAAGCTTAAGCCTTAACGAACTTCTTCAGCTTTATGGTGAGGCCCAAATCGATGCCGACAGCGCCCGGGTGGTCGAAGGTTATCTGGATCGCTTCGATGCCAACTGGCGCGATGCGCACCAGCAAGACCGGTCGACGGCATACGCCGACCCCGGGAACATGGATCGACAAGAGGCGTTCAAGGTATTGGGCTTGCAGGCAGGTGCCGGTGCGGATGACATCAAAGCCGCGCATCGCCGCCTGATGGCCAATCTGCACCCCGACAAAGGCGGGTCCGATTACTTGGCCCAGCAAATCAATCGGGCTAAGGATGTGTTGCTGAAAAAGTGAGTTACGTGGGCAAGTCAGTTATAGGCGGTTGGTCCAGGCGAGAAACTGCCCCAAGTCCATCACCTCAATGTGTTTGCCCTGTGGGGCGTTTTGCGCTGCGTTCCGCAACCATTTGATGGCCCCGTCACGCCAGCCGCTACCGTCAATGACGATCACAACATGAGCTTCAGGCATGGTGTCAAAGCGCGAAGCATTGAGATAAAGGTACGGCAGCCGTTCGTCGAGAGAACCTGAAGCTTGTTGCCATTTGGCTTCGATGCGGATGTCGCCGCCCAAGTTTGGCCCTTTGAGAACAAATTCGGTACGACCCTTTTTTTCATAAATGGTTTTGTAGGGTACGTTTTTCAGCACAACGCGCGCCGGATACGTTTGGGGCTTTTGCGACCAAATGGAATATTGAACCGGCTTGAAACCCCGGTTGACCAGGGCTGTCTCAATCAACATTTCAAGGGTTTGACCGTTCTTTTTGGCTGTTGCACCTGACGGATTGTCCGCAGCGGCCACCGACATCGGCACCATGTACACCAGGGTGAATATCAGCCAGCAGGCAAATGCCAATATTTGCGGTGATAGGTTTAATATCCTTGCAATGCCGGTGCGTTCTTGTATTGTTCTCATTACCATCTCTTATATGTGCATTGTGCTGGTCACTGTAGCGCAATGGTTGTGGAATGGAAGGAAAGGCTTTCTTTGACATGCTTCGCCCCTTTTTGCGCTGGCCGGGCGGTAAACGCCGTTTGTTACGGGAAATCCAAAAACGTTTACCCAAACATTATAAGGGCTACTTTGAGCCATTTATTGGCGGTGGGGCGTTGTTTTTTGCCCAACGGCCCGGTTTTGGCTATATCGGAGACTTTAACCCTGAGGTGGCGAATGCCTACAGTGTCATCAAGCACAAACCCGCCCAGTTGATTCACGAAGTGGCGCGTCATCGCAACACCGAAACGCACTATTACGCACTGCGCAATGTGGACAGAGATCCTGAATACCGTCAGTGGACGGATGTTCAGCGTGCCGCGCGTTTTGTCTTTTTGAACCGAACTTGCTTTAACGGTATTTGTCGAATGAACCGTCGTGGTCAGTTGAATATGGGTTATGGGCATTTAAAAAAACCGACCATTATGCGCCCCGACGACATCTGGGCGGCGCACCATGCCTTGCGCACCATACGTGTGGCCCATGCGTCGTTCGAAGAAGTCCTGAAACTTGCCCGCCCCGGTGATTTTGTCTATTTCGACCCTCCTTATGTGCCCTTGTCCGCAACGGCCAGTTTTACGGCCTACACGGCGGGTGGGTTCGGGGTGGAGCAACAGCGCGATTTATGGCGGGTGTGTGTCAAACTGCACCGCAAGGGGGTTAAATGGATGGTGTCCAATTCTTTCACGCCCATTGTGGTGGACCTTTGGCGAGCCTTTCATGTTGATACGGTTATGGCACCGCGCTCAAACGGTGTCGGTCTCAACGCGCGACGACCCGTGCGAGAGGTCTTGATCACAAATTATGTCACGTGAACGAAGCCGTCAGGTTCGTGACAAGTGATGGAGGCTGTGGCACAAAGCTTTCATGATGTTTTCAGTACTCCTCACTCATCTTGGTTTCGGCGCGGTTTTGTGCGCGCTGTCGGCACTTCTGACGTGGGTTTTGATGAAGCGTGTGCGCATCATCGACACCCCCAATGCACGCTCGTCGCACACCCGGCCGACGCCGCGTTCCGGTGGCATCGCCATCGTCGTGACGTTTTTTATCGGCCTGTTGGCGTTGTGGTTGTTGAGCGCTGATGCCGTGTTGCAGCAGGCTTATTTTTGGGCCTTTTGCGCGGCGTCTTTTTTGATTGGCGTGGTATCGATTGTCGACGATCTGTCCGGCATGGGTTTTAAGGCCAAGTTGATTTTGCAAATCGCGTGCGCCAGTGCGGTGATGAGCCTGGGGCTGGTGATTGATCAGGTAAGCCTGCCGATGTTGGGGGTGTGGTCGTTGGGGTGGCTGGCTTTCCCCATAACCTTGGTGTGGATCGTTGGCTTGACCAATGCGTTTAATTTTATGGATGGCATCGACGGTATTGCGGGCGGCAGCGCGGTGGTGGCGGCAGGATCGTTTGCGCTGATCACCTTTGTTCAAGGCAGCACTTTTGTTTATCTCATCTCGATCATCATCGTTTGGGCTTGCTTGGGCTTTTTGTTGTGGAATTGGCAGCCGGCAAAGATCTTTATGGGCGATAGCGGCTCTCAATTTTTGGGCTTTGTGTTGGCGGTGATGGCGGTGATGGCGGGGCGTTTTGATGACAGCCACGTGTCATTTTATGTGATGCCGTTGCTGTTCTTTCATTTCATCTGGGACACGGCTTTTACCTTTGTGCGGCGATTGCGCGCCGGGGAACGTGTGACCCAGGCGCACCGAGGTCATCTGTATCAATTGATGAACCGACTGGGTCTCAGCCATGCGCGGGTGAGCACCATGTACCTTTCGATGGGCGCGCTGCAGGGTGCTGGCGCGCTGGTGTTGGTGAACATAGATGGTGGCTATCGGGTTTTGGTGTTTGTGCCCTTTGTCGTGTTTCAGCTTTTGTTGACCAAAGCTGTGATGCGCCGCGCCAGGGCGGCGGGGCTGGTTGCATAAGCCGGGGAGGCGGGGCTGGTTGCATATGAATGGTGGTCGTGGCACAAAAGCCGCGACTGAGTGGGGCCCATGATCGAGTGGGGGCCGCGATCTAGTGGGGAATATAATGACAACATCGATCACCAAAGTGGTGTTTCCCGTGGCGGGCATGGGCACACGGTTCTTACCGGCAACCAAGGCAATTCCCAAAGAAATGCTGCCGGTGGCCGATCAACCGCTGATTCAGTATGCCGTACAAGAAGCGCTAGAAGCGGGCATCACGGAATTCATTTTTGTCACCACCCCTGCCAATCAACAAATCTTAGGCGCTCATTTCAACGCCAATGCTGAGTTAGAAGCGACTCTGGCCGAACGCGGTAAGGTGGCCGAGCTCAAAATCGTGACGGAGACCGCACTGGGCGTGGATCAAGTCAAGTTTTGCCATCAAGACCAGCCCTTGGGATTGGGCCATGCGGTGTGGTGTGCGCGTGAATTCGTCGCAGATGGACCGTTCGCGGTGATCCTGCCTGATGATTTAATCATGGCAAGGCCGGGCTGTTTAAAACAGATGGTCGATGCCCACGCCAAGCTTGGTGGCAATATCGTCGCGGTCGAGGATGTGGCGCTGGATATGACCCATCGCTATGGCATCTTAGATGTTGATCACGATGACGGCAAAGTGGTTTCGGCCAAGGGTTTGGTGGAAAAACCGTCACCCGAAGAGGCCCCATCGACACTGTCGATCATCGGTCGTTATATCCTGGATGGTCAGGTCTTTGACCATTTGGACCGCAAACTTGCCGGGGTCGGGGGGGAAATTCAGCTCACCGATGCGATTTCGGCGACCATCGCCAATGTGCCTTTTCATGGCTTGCGTTTTGAGGGGGCGCGGTTCGATTGCGGCTCCATGAACGGCTTTGTCGAGGCAAACGTCGTCTTTGGCCTGGCCCGTTCCGCAGATCCCGATGCGTTGAAGGCGCGGCTGAAAGTCCATCTCTAGACACCATTTAGTGCCTGTTTTCCTTGCATGGGCTGACACCATCGCCTAAAAAACTCCAAGCTCGCGCGTTCGAGGAGATTCGCTTCTTGCGCGCTGTTCTAGAATTGGAGATTTTCCATGCGTGTAGCGATGATCGGCACCGGTTATGTTGGCCTTGTATCGGGGGCTTGTTTCTCCGAATTCGGTGTGGACGTCGTGTGCGTCGATAAAGACCAAAAAAAGATCGACATGCTCGAAAACGGCATCATGCCGATTTACGA
>JAESUA010000039.1 GCA_016763255.1 Magnetovibrio sp.
AGATGCCAAGGGCAACAAACTGGTGCAGTGTGACGTGTGTCCGCGGGCCTGTAAAATTCGTGATGGCCAGCGCGGGCTGTGCTTTGTGCGCGGCGCGCAAAATGGCGAGGTGGTGCTGACCACTTATGGTCGCTCATCCGGATTTTGCATCGATCCGATTGAAAAAAAACCGCTCAATCATTTTTTGCCGGGTACCCCGGTTTTGTCGTTCGGCACCGCAGGCTGCAATCTAACCTGCAAGTTTTGCCAGAACTGGGACATCTCCAAATCGCGTGAGTTTGATATCTTGGCGGCAAAAGCTTCACCCACAGCGATAGCCCGCACGGCCAGCGAGCTTGGCTGTAAAAGCGTGGCCTTCACCTATAACGATCCGGTGGTGTTTCTCGAATACGCCATCGACACGGCGATTGCCTGTCATGAGGTTGGGGTAAAGGCGGTGGCGGTGACGGCGGGCTATATTTCACCAGAGGCGCGGGTGGAATTTTACAGCCACATGGACGCCGCCAATGTCGATTTGAAATGTTTCACCGAAGACTTTTACCAAAAGCTATGCAGCGCACATCTGCAAGACGTTTTGGATACCTTGGTCTATCTCAAGCACGAAACGAACGTGTGGTTTGAAATCACCAATTTGATGATCCCCGGTGAAAATGATTCCGTGGAAGAAATCGAGGCCATGACAAAGTGGGTGGTCAAAGAACTGGGCCGCGACGTGCCGATGCACTTCACCGCTTTTCATCCCGACTGGAAAATGCGTGATCATCCCAACACGCCACATGCGACGTTGTTGCGCTCGCGCGAGATTGCTTTGAAAAATGGGGTGCGTTACGCCTACATCGGCAATGTGCACGACCTGGATGCGGAAAGCACCTATTGCACAGGTTGTGGACAGCGCTTGATCGGGCGCGATTGGTATGTATTGTCGCAATGGAATTTAACCGCTGATGGGCACTGCACCCAGTGTGGTGAAAAATGCGGCGGGGTCTTTGATGGTCCCCCGGGCACCTGGGGTGCCAAACGCCTGCCGGTTCGTATGAGTTGATGTGAAGAGACCCTTGACTATGATCACCCGCCGCCGGGTTGGCGTTGCCCTGAAAATTATGATTTCCGTCGTTTTGGTGTGGGCCTTGATGGGGTCGGTCGGTGCCCAAGGGGCGCTGGATCGCATGCTTGATGTGAGCCCCTTGTGGTTGAGCGTCGCACTGGCACTCGGCGCTGTGCAGATGTTGATCGGTATGGTGCGCTGGCGTGCGGTGCTGGTTGCTTTGGATGCGCCGATGAGCTGGGGGCAGACGTTTCGGTTCATGTATATCGGGGCGTTTTTTAATCAAACATTGCCGTCCTCGGTGGGCGGCGATGCGGTGCGCGGATACCTGGCTTATCGTGCCGGGATGGGCTTGGGGCCTGCAGTGAATGGGGTTTTGTTGGACCGCATCGCAACCGTCTTGGCGCTTGTCTTGCTGGTGGTGGTGGTGATGCCGTTTGCCGTGGTTACGGGCGAAGGCGCGCAGTGGTTTGCCCAGGGGGTCTGGATTGTTTTGGTTTTGGCCTTGGTCGGCACAGAGACCTTGATGTTGCTGGACCGGTTGCCTTCGAACTGGCAACGCTTTCGCTTGATTGCCGGGTTGAGCGTGCTGGCCGCAGATGCCAGGCGAGCATTCCTGCACCCGATCCGTATGCCGGTGTTGATGTTTTGGTCGGTTCTTGGTCACGTCAATTTGTCGATGATTGTCTTTTCATTGGCGGTGGGGTTGGGGGTCGAGATTTCGCCCAGCCAATGTTTGTTGTTGTTTCCCCCTGTTTTGTTGGCCCAGACCGTGCCGATTTCAATTGCCGGCTGGGGGGTGCGCGAAGGTGCGATGATCGCCATGTTTGCGATGGCCGGTGTCAGCGCGGAAAGCACCTTGGCGGTGTCGATCCTGTTTGGCGTTGTGATGGTTGTGGTCTCCATGCCGGGGGGCTTGTTCTGGATGAGTTCGGATATCAAAACCATCAAAGATGCTCAAGCGTTCGCCGAACGCTGAGCCGATCGTTTTTTGTCTCTCGACAATCTGCTTTTCTTTGCTGCGCGGCTTGTTAGAGTGTTCGTAAATAATTCTTGGGCTCCCTATATCCTGGGAAGCTATCCCCATATTTTTAATGATGGAGTTCTCCATGAAAATTTCGTTCGCAAATTCAGCCGTTCCGAAAACCGGCGCTATTGTCGTCGGCGTGCTCGAAGGCCGCAAGCTCACCGCCAGCGCTCAAGCCGTCGATGACGCCACCAACGGTGCTTTGATGCGCGCGATTAAGGCCAGCTCGTTCAAGGGGTCTGCGAAACACTCCCTGACCGTGATGACGCCGGCCGGGCGTATATCGCGGGTGGTGTGCATGGGGTTGGGCAAAGCCAGCGACGTCGATGCCCTGGCGCTGCAAGCTTTGGGCGGACGCATTTTCTCTAATTTGAAAGCCCATGCGCCGGTCGCACAGGTGTTGATGGATGAGCTGGATGGCTGTGATTTGAAGGCCCATGAAATGGCCGCCGAAGTGGCGCTGGGGGCAAAGCTGGGCTCTTACACCTTCGACAAATATAAGACCAAGAAAAAAGATCATGACGGCTCAAAACTGAAAGACTTTAAGATCTTTAGCAAGTCGTCCGCCAAAGCCAAGGCCGCGTTCGAGCCCCAAGATAAGGTTTGCGATGGAGTGTTTTTCACCCGCGATCTGGTGTCTGAACCGGCCAATGTGCTCTATCCTGCAACCTTGGCTGCGCAGGCCAAAACGTTAACCAAGCTGGGCATCAAGGTCGAGATTTTGGGCCAAGCGCAGATGAAGCGTTTGGGCATGGGCGCACTGTTGGGGGTGGCCCAGGGCAGTGTACACGAACCCAAAATGGTGATCATGACGTACACCGGCAAACCCAAACATAAAGGTGCAAAACCATCTAAGGCCGATGCCCCGGTGGCGTTCGTCGGCAAGGGCGTGACGTTTGATAGTGGCGGTATCTCCATCAAACCTTCGGGCGGCATGGAAGATATGAAATGGGATATGGGTGGTGCGGGTGTGGTCATCGGCCTGATGAAAGCCTTGGCCGGACGTAAAGCCAAGGTCAACGCCATTGGCGTGGTTGGCTTGGTCGAAAATATGCCGTCCGGCACTGCCCAACGCCCAGGTGACGTGGTGACCTCCATGTCAGGTCAAGCCATCGAAGTATTGAACACCGATGCGGAAGGCCGCTTGGTTCTGGCCGACGCGCTTTGGTACACCAACGACCGCTTTAAACCGCACACCATGATCGATTTGGCGACGTTGACCGGGGCCATCATGGTGGCGTTGGGCACTCACCATGCAGGGCTGTTTTCCAACGATGACGAACTGGCCGCAGAACTGAGCGCCGCCGGTCGCGAAGTTGGTGAAAAAGTATGGCAGCTGCCGATGGGCCCAGAATACGACAAGATGATCAATTCCGGCATCGCCGATATGCAAAACATCGGCGAGCGTTGGGGCGGGTCCATCACCGCGGCCCAGTTTCTTAAACGCTTTGTCGGCGACACCAAGTGGGTGCACCTCGACATTGCCGGTGTGACCTGGTCTAAGACCGGAAAACCCACCAGCCCCAAAGGCGGCACCGGCTTTGGCGTGCGTCTTTTGGATCAGTGGGTTATGAACAAGCTCGAGAAGTAGGTCGCAAATGAGTGAAGTCGCCTTTTATCATCTCACGCGTTCGCCCTTAGAACAGGCGTTGCCCAAGCTCCTGCAAAAGACATTGCAGGCGGGCAAGCGTGCGGTGGTGATGGCGGGGTCTAGCGAGCGCGTTGAGCGTCTTAATGGTGAGCTTTGGACATCAGAACCATCTTCATGGCTACCTCATGGTTCCAAAATAGATGGCCAGCCCGAAGAGCAGCCGGTGTGGCTGACGGATACGGATGAAAATCCCAACGGGGCACAATTTTTGTTTCTCACAGATGGTGCCGTGTGTGCCGACTTGGAGGCGTATGAGCGTTGCTTTGAGTTGTTTGATGGCAACAATGCTGAAAGTTTGGACATCGCACGTGGGCGGTGGAAGGAGTACAAGGACGCCGGTCACCAACTGGCCTACTGGCAACAGACCGAGCAGGGCGGTTGGCAGAAAAAAGAGACCTGATGGGGCTCCTCAAACAAAAAAAACGGCGCTTTGAAGCGCCGTTTTTTTGTAATCTGAATAGGACCTGCGTTAGGCTGGCTTGCCGCGCCGTTTTGTCGCGGCCCGATCAGCA
>JAESUA010000007.1 GCA_016763255.1 Magnetovibrio sp.
CACGCACCACCTGCGCGTAAGCTTGCGGGCTGGGGGCGTCGGCTTCGTCATCTTCACCGTAAGCAATGCCGAGGCCGCCGCCGATGTCCAAGATATCGATCTCATGGCCTTGCGCGCGCAGCAAATTGACCAATTCACCGGCGCGCGTATAGGCCGCGCGAAACGGTTCCAAATCCAAAAGTTGCGAGCCGATGTGCATCGACAGACCACGCATATTGATGCCCGCAAGCGTGGCACCATGGCCGTAAACCTCAAGCACCCGGGTCCATTCGATGCCAAATTTGTTTTCCAGCTTGCCGGTGGAGATCTTTTCATGGGTGCCCGCATCAACATCCGGATTAACGCGCAGGGTCACCGACGCCTCAACGCCCATTTCACTGGCGATCACGCTAATACGCTCCAGCTCAGGCTCTGATTCAACGTTGATCTGCTTGATGTTAGCACCCAGCGCCATGCGGATTTCATTGTCGGTTTTGCCAACCCCGGAAAAAACAATATGGCGCGGGTTCACGCCGGCCTTCAAGGCCCGGGTCAACTCACCACCGGACACCACATCTGCGCCCGCGCCCAGGCGCGCCAAGGTGCGGATTACGGCTTGGTTGGAATTGGCTTTGACCGCAAAGCACACCAACGCATTTAAGCCGCGCATGGCATCGGAAAAAATATTGAAATGACGCGTCAAGGTGGCGCTGGAATAGGCGTAAAACGGTGTGCCAATCTGATCGGCAATGTCGCTCACCGCCACGTCTTCGGCATGCAACCGTCCGTTTTTGTAAGTGAAGAAGTCCATTGAGCTTGAACCTTATTGGTTAGGTCATGTTAATTCGGATAGTCGCGGGGGTACGTCGTACCCGTCGGGGCTTCGGGGGCCCCTTTACGTCCGCATGCGCTCAGCGCGCCCGCAACCATCAACATGGCAACGGCGATGGTGAAAAAACGAATCAATCCGGGGCGCATCATGTCAAAAACCTTTCGCGGGCATGGGCCACTTGGGCGCGCACGTTGTCCGGTGCGGTGCCGCCCAAACTGGTGCGGCTGGCAACCGAGTTATCAACCCCCAGCACGCCATAGATTTCGTCGGTGATGCCCGCGTTGATGCTTTGAAACTCATCAAGGCTCAAATCTTCCAATTCGCAGTCTTTGTCTTCGGCCAGCTTGACCACCGCACCGGTGACATGGTGAGCATCGCGAAACGGCAAGCCCAGTACCCGCACCAGCCAATCGGCGAGATCGGTGGCGGTGGTGAAGCCCCGTCCCGCGTCGGCCTTCATGCGATCGGTATTAAAGGTCGCGGATTTGAACATCCCGGTCATCGCGGTGACGCACAGCTCGGCGGTGTCGGATGCATCAAACACCGGTTCTTTGTCTTCTTGCATGTCTTTGCCATAGGTCAGCGGCAGCCCCTTCATCACGGTCAGCATGCCCATCAAGGCACCGAACACCCGGCCGGCCTTGCCGCGCACCAATTCGGCCGCATCGGGGTTGCGCTTTTGCGGCATGATCGAGCTGCCCGACGAAAAATCATCGGAAATACGGATAAAGGCAAATTGCTGCGACGCCCAGATGACCATTTCTTCGGCCATGCGCGACAGATGCACGCTCAAAATCGACAACAAAGAGAGATATTCCAGGGCAAAATCGCGATCCGACACCGAATCCAGCGAGTTTTGCGTCGGTCGATCAAAGCCCAAGGCCTGTGCCGTGGCTTGCCGATCGATGGGGAACGAGGTTCCGGCCAGCGCCGCCGCGCCCAACGCGCATTCGTTCATCAGCGCCCGACAATCTTGCACCCTTGAGCGATCCCGGCCCAACATTTCGGTGTAAGCCAAAAGATGATGGCCCAAGGTCACCGGCTGAGCGGCCTGCAAATGGGTAAATCCCGGCATCACCGTGGCGGCGTGTTCTTCGGCGCGATCAATCAGGGCTTCTTGCAAACCCATCAAGGCCCCATCGAGACCGTCGAGGCCATCGCGCACCCACAGCTTCAAATCGGTAGCCACCTGATCGTTACGCGACCGGCCGGTGTGCAAACGCCCCGCCGCATCACCGATTTTTTCACGCAGACGATTTTCCACGTTCATGTGGATGTCTTCAAGAGCACGCGAAAACGCGAACGTGCCCGCCATAATTTCGCCTTCGATTTGGTTTAAACCTTCAAGGATGGCTTTGCCGTCGTGTTCGGTTAAGATACCCTGAGTGACCAGCATTGCGGCATGCGCACGTGATCCCCGGATATCTTGGGCGAACAGGCGCTTATCAAAGCCGATGGAGGCATTGATTTCTTCCATCACGGCGGATGGACCGGCCTTAAAACGTGCGCCCCAAATGGTGCTGGTGTTGGTCGAATTGTCGTTGTCGTTGCTCATGCTCACAGGATCCAAGATGAACCGAAAAAATCATCTCTCAAAAATCAAAAATACCCGCACCATATTGGGCTGGATGACCCGCATGGCAATCCTGGGCTTGTGTGCCATTGTGGTGATATCCGGGCGCGTTGCAAGTGCCGAGACGGATGTGATCGATATCCCCCTGGAACTGGCCAATAAGCTGCGTCCCGCGATCACCGGCGAAGGCGCATTTGATACGCCTTTTTTTGACGGCAAGAAAGTCCCCATCACCCTCGCATCGCTGAAGGGGCGGGGCGTAGTATTGAACTTTTGGGCCACCTGGTGTGCCCCGTGCGTGCGTGAAATGCCTGCCCTGGATCGCTTGGCGCAAAAGCTCCAAGGCACCGGTGTTGAGGTCATCACGATATCCCAAGATCGCAAAGCGCTGAAAAAAATCCCACCGTTCTTTAAGGCCAACACGATTGAAAATCTGGACGTCTATTTCGATCCGAGAAACAAGCTGTCGCGCAAGTTGGGGGTCGAAGGCCTGCCCACCACGGTCTTGCTGGCCGCCGATGGTCAGCTCACCGGACGGGTATTGGGAGTTCTGGAATGGGATTCGCCCGAAACCATCAACTATTTGGTGCAAACCCTGGGCCCCAAAGCCCCCTGAAGCGGCCACTTTTCCGACACCTCTAAATAGAACTTGTATGCCGCATTGATTACAGGCAAGTTTCCCTGATAAAACCATGGGATAAAGAGAATGATCCCACCAAGCTGGCAAAACGTTGGTTTGGAAAGTGATGCATCAACCGCTGTGGGTTGGTGCTATCTTGGCGTGACATGTCTGTGACCGCATTCGACAGTCTTCCTAGGGGCTTTGATGACACACAAAAAGACGCCAATTATTGCCCGGGGCAGCGCCCCGCTGCCGCGGCGCATCAAGATGCCCCCGCGTCCAGACAGCGCTGAGCAACGCCTTCATGATATTGTTTCAACCGTTGGCGATTGGATCTGGGAAACCAATGAAATCCTGGAACTGACGTTCATTTCGGACCGTTTTCAAGAAACCATCGGCCTGCCACCGGAAGTTCTGTTAGGCAAAACCCTACAGCAAGTCGTTCTCGCCGATGAAAAAGCCGGCGATAAAGACAGCCCGGTCGTCTTCACCCTGGAACACCGCGAACCCTTTAACGATATCGCCTGCTCGCTGATGGCCGCAGATGGTGAAATTTTGCACTTCACGCTGGCTGGCGTGCCATTTTACAGCGCCAACAATATGTTTCGCGGTTACCGTGGGGCCGCACACAACATCACCCATCAGCTGGAAACCCAGCGCCAATATCATCAAATTAAGCAGTCTTCGCCCCAGCCATTGCTCGCCGAAGTCAGCCGTGAAGACGCGCTCAAACACGCCGCACAGGTCGAAGGCCCCAATGAAGCCTTTGTCATTTACGACCAAGACGGCAAGCTGATGGCCGCCAGTGAGGACTATGCTGAATTATATCCCGGCCTGAGCGACATGATTTTGGAGGGCAACACCCTCAAAGATATCCTCACCCAAGCGGCTAAGCGACTGAACATCAAAGAAGCCCAGGGTCGGCTAGACGAATGGGTCGCGCAAAAGCTCGAAGAACGCCTCAACCCCCAACCTTCACACCAAGAAATCTATCGCGGTGGGCGATGGTGGCGGATTCACGAACAGCGCACCCGCGATGGCCAGGTTTTGAGCCTGCACACCGACATCACCCACATCAAAAATATGGAAGCCTCGCTGCTGGACGCGGAAACCCGCTACCGCAAGTTGGTGGAAATGGCCCCGGACCTCACCTGTGTGGTCACCGACGGCATCATCACCTTGATGAATTCAGCCGGCGCAAAGATGCTCATAGCCGACGACCCGGCGTGGTTCATCGGCAAGCCTTTCAATGATTTTGTGCATCCCGATTTCCACATTATTTTGCGTGACGAAATCGAACACCTGTTTGACGAACAATGGATGCCGTTGCGCTTGATCCTCAGCAACGGTGTGACCATCGATGCGGAACTGTCGGCCCTGCCCTTTTCGGATCGTGGCCTCAAAACCGTCATGTTGGTGGCGCGTGACACGTCGGAACGCAAACGTGCCGCGGTGGCCTTGATCCGGCGCGACTTTCAGTTGCAAGGCATCATGGATACGGTGATTGATGGCATCATCACCATCGACGAGAAAGGCATTGTGCAGTCCTTTAACCGGTCGGCCGAAAAAATATTTGGCTACCGTGCCCATGAGGTCATCAATCGCAACATCAAGATGCTGATGCCTTCGCCCTTCACCGAAGAACACGACGGCTACTTGGCCAATTATCACCAGACCAAGAAGGCTCGTATCATCGGCAAAGGCCGCGAAGTGGTCGGGCAGCGCAAAGATTCCTCCACCTTTCCGCTGGATCTCGCCATCAGTGAAATGAAGCAGGACGGCAAATCTTTGTTCATCGGCGTGGTCCGCGATATCACCGAACGCAAAGTCGCCGAAAAAGAACTCACGGAAAGCCGCGAACGCTTTAAATTGGCTATCAGCGGGGCCGGCGAAGGCATCTGGGATTGGAACGTGCAATCCGACCAGCTTTATATTTCCGCCAAAATCCGCGATTTGACCGGCTATAAACGCAATTTCATCAAAACAAACTCATGGTTGCGCATGATTCACCCCGATGATCGTGGTGAATACCAATATCGCCTGATTCGCCACCTCCAAGGTCATACCCCATCGTTTTTTGCCGTATGCCGCTTGCATCACAAAGACGGCAGCGCGCGTTGGATCCGCATATCCGGCATGGCCTTGCGCGACAAGGCGGGCTGGGTCTATCGCATGGCCGGATCTGTCGGTGACATCACCGAGCGCATCAAATTCCAACACCAAATCATCGAAGCCAAGGAACGCGCAGAAATTGCCAACCGCGTGAAGACCGAATTTTTGGCCAACATGTCCCATGAGCTGCGTACCCCGCTGAACGCGATCATCGGTTTTTCCGATGTGATTTTATCGGGACTGTTTGGCGGCGTTGAGCCGCGCTACCACGAATACATCGAAAACATCCGTGACAGCGGCATGCACCTTTTGGCGGTGATCAATGATATTTTAGATGTATCGCGGATCGAAGCGGGGCGCATGGATCTGCACCCCGAACGCATCCATGCCAGCGAACTTATCGATTCCGCCATCCGCCTGATCCGTGACCGCGCCACCGAAGCCGAACTGTCTTTGACCCGGCGGGTGGCCAAAGATTTGCCGGATATGATGGTCGACAGCCAACGCCTCAAACAAATTCTTCTCAACATCTTGTCCAACGCGGTCAAATTCACCCCCGCCGGCGGCAAGGTAGTGGTTAAGGCCTCGCTGCACAAAAACGGTGAGTTGGTCATCGCCATCCAAGATACCGGCATCGGCATGACCCAAGAAGACATCGCCACGGCGTTGACGCCGTTTGGCCAAGTGGACAGTAAATTGGCGCGCAAATTTGAAGGCACGGGCCTGGGATTACCCCTGACCAAAAGCTTTGTCGAACTGCACGGTGCCCAATTGCGCATCGATTCGACGCCCAACGTCGGCACCACCGTATCCGTGCATTTCCCCCCCGAACGCGTCGTCACCTGAACGGCTAAACCTGTTACACTGTTGGGCAAGGAGGTCTGGATATGACCATTCCCAACGGCGCCGCACCCTTTCGCATCGCGACATTCAACATGGAAAGTCTCGATGAACCACCGCGTGCACGGGCCTCCTTGGACAGCCGAATCAAAGCACTACGGCCACAGCTGGTGCGTTTACGCGCCGACATTTTGTGCCTGCAAGAGGTCAACGGTCAGCTTCAAGAGGACGCCACCAAACGATCTTTGCATGCCTTGGACGCGGTGCTCAAAGGCACCCAATATGAAGACTACCACCGCGCGGTAACCCAAAGCCCCTCGGGGCGCGGGGTGCGTGATCGCCACAATCTGGTGACCTTATCGCGATTTCCGATCATTGATGCCCAAGAAGTGTGGAACCACTTGGTGGAGCCACCGCTGTTTCGCTGCACCACATCCGACCCACCACAAAACGGTCCCATGCCGGTGCATTGGGACCGACCGTTTTTATATGTCGACGTCGATTTGGGCGAGGGGCAAAAGCTGGTGGTGGTTAATGTACATTTGCGGGCCCCGCGCGCGGCATTTGTGGCCGGGCAAAAACACGATCGGCACAGCTGGAAAACCATGTCCGGCTGGGCGGAGGGCTATTTTCTCGCCACCATTAAGGCCGCTGGCCAAGCGCTCGAGGTGCGCACCTTCTTAGATCGTTTGTTCGATCTAGACCCTGAGGCCCTGGTTTGCGTGGTGGGAGACTTTAATTCCGATGATGACCAAGCACCCGTGCGCATCATCAAGGGTGATGAAGAAGACACCGGTAGCGGCGAATTTGCCCCCCGCATGCTGATTGCAGCGGAACGCAGCTTACCGCTAAGCCAGCGTTTTTCGGTAATCCATCGCGGCCGAGGGCATATGGTCGATCACATCTTGGTGTCGGCACAATTGTTGGGCTGGCTGGGTCATGTGGAATGCCACAACGAAGCCCTGCATGACGAAGTCAACAGCCCCGCAGCCGTCGCCGGCGCGCCGGAATCATACCACGCGCCGGTACTGGCTGAATTACAAATGCCTGCTTAAGACATGGGCTCAAGTTTGCTGGTGTGGCCGATGCCACCCATGTTGGCGCGGGTCAACTGTACCTTCATCGGATCGATGCTTTGCGTAAGCCACTGCTTAAAGGACCGAATGGCTTTGGCAAAATAATGAGCACGCTGTACGCGGGCTTCACGGATTGCGGCTTCGATCATGGCGCGTTCTTGAATGTCGCTGGTGAAGGTCATTTTAATCGTACTCTCATTGTGGCCGACCTTAGGGTCGGTCCGTTTGTTGGGGAGACAAGAGGCACTATATTCATTTTGCAACGCAGCATAATTGCCCTTTCCCCCACTCTGCCATGCGCTCAGTGCATAGCAAAATGTAGGCAGCGCCCCTTGTCACACAGCACCGCGCCCCCTAGCTTCAAAGAAGACTCATCGATTCAACGGATAAGCGTTAACTCATGCCCATCGACAGCCCCATTGCATATGACCCCACCTTGATCGCCAAACTACGTGGCCACCTGCAAGCCGAGGGGTTTGCCGGATTTTTGGTGCCCCACAGTGATGCCAATCAAAGCGAATACCTGCCGCCCTGCGCGGAACGTTTGGCCCACCTCAGCGGTTTTACCGGTTCGGCCGGGGCCGCGGTGGTGTTGCTGGATGAAGCCGCCCTGTTTGTTGATGGGCGCTACACCCTGCAAGCGCGTGACGAAATTGACGCCAAGACCTTTTCACAACAAGCCATCACCACCACCAGCCCCCAAGACTGGCTGCGCACCCGCCTGAAAGCGGGCGATAAGCTGGCTTATGATCCATGGCTACACACCCCCGGCCAATTGGAAGCCTATGAACGCCTGTGTCAGGAACTTGATGCCGAATTGGTGGCGCTAGGAGCCAATCCCATTGACGCGCTGTGGCTGGACCAACCGCCACTGCCGTCCTCTCAAATCAAGGTGCTCGACGCACCATTTGCCCCGCTGAGCTCAAAAGCCAAGCGCGAGCTTTTGGCCAAGGATTTGGTCAAAGCCAGAGTCGATGTGGCCGTGATCAGCGCCGGGGATTCGCTCGCCTGGCTACTCAACATTCGCGCCAACGACGTGCCCTTTACGCCGTTGGTGCTGGCCTATGCCTTGTTGAGCGCGGATGCCACGGTCAAATTATTTATCGATGCAGCGCGTATCGACCAAGCCACCCGAAGCCACCTTGGCCCCGATGTGCAGATCTTTGGCCGTGATCAATTGGCGGCGCAGCTGGATGGCTTGGGCGACACCAAAACGGCCGTGCGCATCGCAACCTCCGCCACCCCGGCGTGGATCGTCGAACGCCTGACACGTGCCGGGGCACGCATTTTGCCCGGCGCTGACCCCTGCCAATTGCCCAAGGCCAAAAAAACTCCGACGGAAATTGACGGGGTCAAGCGTGCCCATGCCCGCGATGGCGTGGCCTTGGTCAAGTTTCTCGCGTGGTTGCAGATCCAGGCACCAAACGGCTCTGTTACGGAACTTTCGGCAGCGGCCAAATTGGATGGTTTGCGTGCTGAAAATGAACATTTTTGCGGTCTCAGCTTTCCCACCATCTCCGGTTCAGGGCCCAACGGGGCCATCGTGCATTACCGCGTTACGAAAGACAGCGACCGCGCCTTGGCCACCGGCGAGCTGTTTTTGGTCGATTCCGGTGCCCAGTATCTGGACGGAACCACCGATGTGACGCGCACGGTGGCCATCGGCACACCCAGCGATGAAATGAAAGACCGCTTCACCCGTGTGCTTAAAGGCCACATCGCCATTTCGCGCCAACGCTTCCCACGCGGCACCCGCGGCCAAGAATTAGACGTTTTGGCACGCCAAGCTTTGTGGGAAGTGGGCATCGACTACGATCACGGCACCGGCCATGGGGTCGGCACCTATTTAGGCGTGCACGAAGGACCGCAAGGCATTTCCAAGCGCGGCCAAGGCGCGGAACTGGCCACCGGCATGGTAATCTCCAACGAACCCGGCTACTACAAAGAAGGGGCGTATGGAATCCGCATCGAAAATCTTATCACCGTGGTGCAAGTGCCTAGCCCCCAAGGTGGCGAACGCGAAATGATGGGCTTTGAGCCGCTGACCTTAGCCCCCATCGACCGCAATCTGATCGATACAGCGTTGCTGAATGAAAGCGAGCGCGCGTGGGTCGACACGTATCATGCCCAGGTGTGCGATGAACTATCGCCACGTCTGGACCCAAGCACCCGCAATTGGCTCGCTCAGGCGACGGCGACACTGTAAACTCTATTAACACTTTAGAAGTGATCTGGCATGTACATACAATCCCGTATGCTTGCACTTTTCAGGCATCGTGTGATGACCTTGAAAAAACAATTCAAATAAACACGAGGCCTGAACGTTTAAAATCAGGCAGCGACACGCTGGGGCATAAAAATGGCGCTATTTGGCACGGACAATACCGAAACTCCAACGTTCTCCAAGCCGGAGGACCCCAATTGGGTGCTCACCCCTGAGGGAACGTTTTTACCGCTTCTGTCGTTGGACCCGGAAGAATTGGGCCTGGCCAATGTCGGGGGCGTTTATCTGATTTGGCACGGTGGCGTAAAACCCGAATGGGTTTACACCGGGCACACCAGTGATTTGGCTGCAGCCTTTCATCAGGCCGGCAACAATTCAGACATCAACTATTATGACAAAAACGGCAGTCTGTTCGTCGCCTGGGCCCCGGTGAAAGAACCCTACCGCGCAGGCGTGGTCAAATACATTCAAGAATCCTTCAAGACCCTGATTGCTAACGATGACGACTACACATCGAAGACCACGCCGGTCCCGGTATTGCCACCGGTGGCCAAGCGCAAGCGGAGCCGTTAAACACTCATATTAAACGTCAACGTTCGCCGCCATCACATCTGCAACCTGTGACATCATCACGCCAAACTCAAAGTCTTTGGGGGTGAACACGCGCGCCACACCCATATCGTTCAGCGCCTGCATGTCACGTTCGGGGATAATGCCGCCAACGATCACCGGAATGTCGTTTGCACCGCGCTCTTTCAGCCCCGCCATCACATCTGCGACCAAGGTCAGGTGCGAGCCCGACAACACCGACAGGCCCACCGCATGTACTCCTTCTTGCACGGCGGCGGAGACGATTTCCGCAGGGGTTTGGCGGATGCCTTCGTAAATCACTTCAAAGCCCGCATCGCGCGCCGCCAAGGCCACCTGTTCGGCACCATTGGAATGACCATCCAAGCCCGGCTTGGCGACCAGAAGATGCGGCCGGGTGCCCAGTTGATCGCTCAGCGCATTGATTTTGATGCGCACATCATCGGCATCGGCCACCGGCGCACGCACCGCCCCAACAATGCCCGTGGGGGCACGGTACTCACCGAACACCTCACGCAGTTTGTTGCCCCATTCACCGGTGGTGACACCGGCCTTGGCACAGATGATGGACGATTCCATGATGTTTTCACTGCCCCGGGCGGCGGCTTCCAATCTGGCCAAGGCGGCTTTGACCGCCGCGTCGTCGCGCTGCGCGCGCCACGCTTTGAGATTTTCGATCTGACTTTTTTCCGCCGCAACGTCCGGGGTGAGGAAGGTTTCAACTCCCGATACCAGCGGAGAGGCTTCGCCTTCGACAAATTTATTCACGCCAACCACAATCTGCTCGCCGGCCTGAATGGCGGCCAAGCGCTTGGCATTGGATTCCACCAGGCGCTGCTTCATATAGCCCTGTTCGACGGCTTTGATCACGCCGCCCATTTCGTCCAGGCGCACCAATTCTTCACGGGCTTGCTGTTTGAGCTCTTCGACCTTGGCGGTGATTTCTGAAGATCCATCGAAGATATCGCCGTATTCCAAAAGATCGGTTTCAAACGCCATGATTTGTTGCAACCGCAACGACCATTGCTGATCCCAGGGACGCGGCAGGCCCAACGCTTCATTCCAGGCGGGCAGTTGCACCGCACGCGCGCGGGCATTTTTCGACAATACCACCGACAGCATTTCGATCATGATGCGATAAACGTTGTTTTCCGGCTGGGCTTCGGTGAGACCCAAAGAATTCACCTGCACGCCATAGCGAAAGCGCCGCATCTTCGGATCTTGCACGTCGTAACGCTCCAGGGTGATCTCATCCCACAATTCGGCAAATGCACGCGCCTTGCACAATTCTGTGACGAATCGGATGCCGGCATTCAAAAAGAAGCTGATGCGGCCGACCACCTTGGGGAAATCTTCGGGCGAAACTTCGCCGCGTTCTTTGACCATATCCAACACCGTGATGGCGTTGGCCAAGGCAAATGCCAATTCTTCCGCCGGTTGAGCACCGGCTTCTTGCAGGTGATACGAACAGACGTTCATCGGATTCCACTTGGGCATTTCTTTGGTGGCGAACGCGATCACGTCCGTCTCCAAACGCATACTTGGCGCGGGCGCGAAGATGTAAGTGCCGCGTGAAAGGTATTCTTTGATGATGTCATTTTGCGTCGTACCGGCCAGTTTGGCGCGATCCACGCCCTGGGCCTCAGCGGTTGCGATGAGCAGCGCCAACTGCCATGCAGCGGAAGCATTGATGGTCATCGAGGTGTTCATCTGGTCCAGTGGGATGCCGTCGAACAAGGTTTTCATATCACCCAAATGAGAAATCGGAACGCCTACTTTGCCCACTTCACCGCGCGACAGAACGTCATCGGCATCCAATGCGGTTTGCGTCGGCAAATCAAACGCCACCGACAAGCCGCTTTGGCCGCGACTCAAGTTGGTGCGGTACAATTCATTCGATGCCGCGGCCGAAGAATGACCGGAATAGGTGCGAAACAGCCACGGACGATCTTTGCCCTGGGATTTGCTAGAGGCCTTATTGGCCGCCGCCTGAGTAACTTTGGTATTGTTCGCATCTGTAACATTTCGCGACATATTGCTCTCCCTGGATGGCATGACCGTTCTATTTCATGACGGTTTTGAAAGATTATTCTCTCCTATCATGTTTTATTTCGCAAGTGCGAAACAAATTGTGCATTGCAATATATTTGCAGATGCGTTCATACTCACCTCCTAACACATGAGAACTAGGTCTGACCCCACCCCGCCAAAACGGCTGGATATCACTGGGATCAAAAAGAGGGCGGACCGGGATGGAGGCAGACCAATGGCTCAAGCCAAAGTAGACGAAAACACGGGCGGCATCGCAGAAGTACTGGCAAGCCAACCTAAAAAAGACCTGTACGCACTGGGTGAATTCCCGCCGCTGGGATATGTTCCCAAGCAGATGCACGCCTGGGCCATTCGCCGCGAGCGTCATGGCGAACCCGACAAGGCCATGCAGTTAGAAGTGGTCGACACGCCACAGATCGATAATCACGAAGTGCTGATCTTGGTGATGGCTGCGGGCGTCAACTACAACGGCATCTGGGCCGCCTTGGGCCTGCCGATTTCCCCGTTCGACGTCCACAAAGAAGCCTTTCACATCGCCGGATCTGATGCCTCGGGCATCGTGTGGAAAATCGGCTCCAAGGTCAAACGCTGGAAAATCGGCGACGAGGTCGTGGTGCATTGCAATCAAGATGACGGCGACGACGAAGAATGCAACGGCGGCGATCCGATGTTTTCGACCAGCCAACGCATCTGGGGTTATGAAACCGCCGACGGATCGTTCGCCCAGTTCACCCGCGTCCAGGCCCAGCAATTAATGCCGCGGCCCAAACATCTCACCTGGGAAGAAAGTGCGTGTTACACGCTGACCCTGGCGACCGCCTACCGCATGTTGTTCGGCCACCGTCCGCACATTTTGCGTCCCGGCCATAACGTTTTGGTGTGGGGTGCCTCGGGCGGGTTGGGCTCCATGGCCGTTCAGCTGATCGCCACCGCAGGCGCAAACGCCATCGGCGTAATTTCGGAAGAAAACAAACGTGATTTTGTCATGCGTTTGGGTGCTAAGGGCGTGGTCAATCGCAAGGATTATGACTGCTGGGGCCGTTTACCCGAAGTCGAAGATCAAGCCGCTTACGGTGACTACATGAAGCGCTGCCGCAAATTCGGTAAAGCGCTGTGGGACATCACCGGCAAAGGCGTCGACGTCGACATGGTGTTCGAACACCCCGGCGAACAAACCTTCCCGGTGTCCACTTTTGTCGTCAAACGTGGCGGCATGGTGGTATTTTGCGCCGGGACCACCGGTTTCAACATCACCTTTGATGCGCGCTTTGTATGGATGCGCCAAAAACGCATTCAGGGCAGCCACTTTGCCCACCTACGTCAAGCCGCCCAGGCCAACAAGCTGATGATCGAACGGCGTATCGATCCGTGCATGAGCGAAGTATTCCCTTGGGACGACATTCCCGAGGCCCACGTGAAAATGCGCCAAAACAAGCACAAGCCAGGCAACATGGCGGTTCTGGTTCAGGCTGTGCAGCCGGGCCGACGGACCCTCGAAGACTGCCTCGATGGCTGAGGAAAAACTCATGAGCAACGCATATCAATTGCCGAACGCCCTCGAGCTGTGCCAACGCGCTGCCATTGACTGCACCACCTTGGTTGAGGCCGCACATCAATCCGTGCAGGCCATGATCGTCCGTGATGGGCGCATCGATGGCAAACTGCTGGATCAAGAACAGTTCGCCGCCCATGGTTTTGCCTGGTTGAAGACCTACGCCACCGCCATCGAGCAATTGGCCCATTGGGCTGAACGCTTGGAGGCCGAGGGCCAATTGGGTGAGTTGGAGCAGCTGATCTTGCAGGTCGGCACCGCCGAATACCTGTCCCAAATGGTCGGCGGCATCCCTATGAGCCAGGTCGAGATCGTACGTCCGCGCGATCTGGGAGTCGATCCCAGCACCGTGGACGGGTTTTACACCGCTGCGGTCAAAACCTTGATTCAAAACGGCAACGCCAACCAGGCCCGAGTGCGCATCTGCGAACTGCTGGACGTCAACACCTCGATGTTTGGCAACGATGCCTTGGGTGATGAAACCCTGGAAATGGTCCAGGAACAATTTCGTCGTTTTGCCGCCGAAGAGGTCGCCCCAAATGCGCCGTCTTGGCACGACAACGACATCCTGATCCCCGATAAAATCGTCAATCAGATGGCAGAGCTGGGCGTCTTTGGCTTGACCATCGCCGAAAATTTCGGCGGCCTCGACATGGGCAAGACCGCCATGTGCGTGGTCACAGAAGAACTCTCGCGCGGCTACATCGGCGTTGGCTCGCTGGGTACGCGTTCCGAAATTGCCGCCGAGCTGATCTCCATCGGCGGCACCGACGAGCAAAAGGCCAAGTATCTTCCGGCCATCGCCACCGGTGAAATTTTGCCCACCGCGGTGTTCACCGAACCCAACACCGGGTCCGATCTGGCGTCTTTGAAAACCCGTGCGGTGCGCGACGGCGACGTCTATCGCATCACCGGCAACAAGACCTGGATCACCCATGCGGCACGATCGGACGTGATGACCTTGTTGGCGCGCACCGATCCGGGTGAGCCCGGCTACAAAGGTCTTTCGATGTTCATCATCGAAAAACCCCGCGGCGTCGATGGCAATCCTTTCCCGCTGGACAACATGACCGGCACCGAAATTGAGGTGTTGGGCTATCGCGGCATGAAG
>JAESUA010000040.1 GCA_016763255.1 Magnetovibrio sp.
AGCGCATCTTGAACGGTAACGCGTGCAGGAAGTTGTGTTTTTTGCGCTTGGGCGGTGCACCACGCTTTGATGGGCGCATGGCGTTGACGCTTTCGACAAACATTAACGAGCCGATGATGCCTAAGAAAATCACATAAGACAGCTTAATGACCAAGTCGATCTGGCCCAGCGTCGTTAAGTACGTGAACAGCCAAACGCCTAAGGTCGAACCAACGACACCACCGATCAGCAACATCACACCCATTTTGATGTCGACGTTGCCGCGTTTCCAGTGTGCCAGCACGCCGGAAATGGAAGAGGCGACAATTTGGTTGGCTTCGGTGGCCACGGCCACGGCGGGGGGGATGCCGATAAAGATCAGCAGCGGAGTCATTAAAAAGCCACCGCCAACACCAAACAGGCCGGACAGGAAGCCAACTGCGCCCCCCATGCCGAGAATGAGGAAGATGTTGACCGAGACTTCGGCTATGGGAAGATATATTTGCATCTCAGCGCCTCGAACGCATGTGTGTGTTTATCGTTGTAAGCCGATAAAAAGCGTCGTCAATGGGCCGGGTTCCACAAAACTTGAAACCCAATAGCCCACCGGGGGAGAATACGGCGGGTTTCGCGACTTGGTCCAGTCCGAAGACTGAACGTGAATTATATGAATCGGGGAGGCTTATGAAGGACCTACAGCGAATATTAGGAGCTTCTAATGGTGAAGTCGTGCCTTGTCAAGCGCAGCTTGCGTTTTGACTGTTAAAGAGGCGATACAGCACCTCGATAATCGCTTTGGGTTTATCACCGTCGATTGAATAGAAGATGTTTTGTGATTCACGGCGTGTTTGAACCAATCCGTGATCGCGCAATACCGCCAAGTGCTGGGACAGGGCCGATTGACTGAGATTGGTCAGGGAATCCAATTCACCGGCGGTTTTTTCGCCATGCAACAACTGGCACAGGATCATCAGGCGTGTTTGATTGCTCATCGCTTTGAGCAAAGCACTGGCCTCCTGGGCGTTGCCTTCCATTTCGTCGAGCTTTAGGTCCACTTTTGGGGGTCCTTAGTGATTTTGCGTGTATTTATTAGATACATCTTATATTAGCAAAATGTCAAGTTTGCCGCAGCTAATTTCTCGTAATGAGAATATTAGCAAAATCAGTAACCCTTAGTGGGTGCCGGTTTGTTAGTTATCGGTTCAGGTGACGGGGCATCCGCAGTACAGTGCAGTTCATCCATATGCAGAGGAAAGCTGATGAAAAAACTAATTTATGCCCTCGTCTTGACCATGACGGCCTTATTTGGCTTCAGCGCAGCGGCCCAAACGGTCATGGCCCAGCCGGAACCGGATTTCGACAATCCACGCAAAGTCGTTATTTCCTTGAATGAAAAAGATCTAAAGCGCGTCAACACCGTGCTCAACAACGTGATGAACATTCAAAAAGCCTACGGCAGAGATAATGTGCAACTGGCGGTGGTGGCTTATGGCCCCGGTATCTGGGCGGTCTTGAAGGATTCACCCGTGCGCGCCCGGATCGAAAGCATGCAGATGTACGACATCGAATTTGTCGCCTGTGGCAACACCTTGGATGCCATCAAAAAGGATGAAGGCGATACCATCAAAGGTGTTCGCTGGGCACGTGCCGGCCTGGTCGAAGTGATCGAACGACGGCTCAACGGTTGGGTTGATCTGAAGCCATAAGTGCTTGATTACGCCAGCCCCAAATACGATATGACACACGGCAAGCATATGCATTTAGGAAGGCGTTTTAATGTCCAATAAAATCAATTTATTAAGAGTATTTTTCTCCGTATTGTTGGTGGCCTTTGTGGGCCTTGTCGCGGCACCGGCCCTGGCCGGTGAGGACAAGCTGGCATTGCCCGAGATGGGCGAAGACGGCATGTACATTCAGCCTTGGTTCCACGATGGATTTCTTAATCTTGGCGAAGATTTTGCCGAAGCTGAGGCCCAGGGCAAGCGCTTGATGGTGATGTGGGAACAGCGCGGCTGTCCCTATTGCAAGCGCATGCATGAGGTCAACCTGCGCATTCCGCGCATCGTGGATATGATGAAAAACGACTTTGTGGTTGTTCAACTGAATATGTGGGGGGATCGCGAAGTCACCGATTTTGATGGTGAAGTGCTGAAGGAAAAAGACTTGGCCAACAAATGGCGGGTGATGTTCACGCCGACTATTCAGTTTTTCCCGGCGACGGCAAAAGAGCTTGGCGGACAGTCAGGCGCAACCGGCGAAGTCGTGCGTATTCCCGGCTACTTCAAGCCGTTTCACTTCTATTTTTTGCTGCGTTACGCCAAAACCGATGGCTATGAAGCGCAACCCAGCTTCCAGAGATGGCTCAGCGGCATCGGCAAACGACTAGATAAATTGGGTGTGCGTTACGATCTGTATGCCGATTCATTACCGGAAAATTTGCCCGCCGATTTGTAGCCGTATATGTGGGGGAAATTTTACGAAAAAAAACGGAGTTCCAAAGGGGGATGAGGAACTCCGTTATAATTTTTCTTGAACAGCCCTCTACAGTTAGGGGGAGGAGATGGGCTGCGCTTTTATTATTTATATACACCTTGAGCTTCGTTTACGCCCGCTCCAGGGGAGGAGCAGGTTGCGCAGTGATCACTTAGGGGGGGAGTGGACCACTGCTCAATAGACTGTAGCCAGTTTCTGCGTATCAATCATGCGTGAAAAGGTATAGTTGCGAGTTCAAAAGATTAATACAAAGCCCCGCTGCCTATACCAAGGTATGAGCAGCGGGGCTGTGTTGTATAGCTTAATGAAAGCTTGATTACTAAGGCCTTAGCCGACATTGCCAAATTGCGGAAAGGTTTCCAAAAGCCAGTTGGAAACATCGGCCAGCGATCCGGTGAAGATGGCGATACCGGTGATCACCAACAGGGCCCCAATGGAAATTTCGATCTTGCGCATATGACGGCGGAACTTGCCCAAAAATGTCATGAACGGCTTGACCGCAAACGCCGCGAACAAGAATGGCAAGCCGATGCCGGCGGCATATACACCCAGCAAAGAGCTGCCGTACATCACGTCATCGCCGGAGGCTGCGACCATCAAAATGGTGGCGAGGATCGGGCCGACGCAGGGCGTCCAACCAAAGGCAAAGGCGAGGCCAATGACGTAGGACCCCACCAAGCCAGCCGGTTTGTTTTCCAAATGGAAGCGTTTTTCGAAGTTCAAGAAGCCAATCTTGAACAACCCCATGTAATGCAGGCCAAAAATCACAATCACCACACCGGCAATTTTGGCCAGTAGATTAAGATTATCGGCGATGAAACCGCTGATGGTGGTGGCTGTCGCGCCGAGCGCCACGAACACCGTGGCAAAGCCAAAGACAAAGGCCAACGCAGACGTAAAGACGCGGCGTTGGACTTGTTTATCGACCCCACCTTCGGCGGTGAGCTCATCCAAAGATGCGCCACCCAAAAAGCACAGATAGGCCGGGATTAAGGGCAAAACGCATGGCGAGGCAAAGCTCAACAAGCCCGCGCCAAACGAGCCCCAGTAGGTGATATCAAACGGATCCATCGTCTCTCCCCATTAGATGGTGCAACAAGGCAAGGCGGGCTTTATGCCCCCACAACCTTGATGTTGGTATTTGGTTGAATGTTGATGACTTTCTTTTTGCGGATGTGATCCGCCACCAAATCATAAATCGGCGGACCTTCGGTACCTTCGTTGACCGATGCCCAACCGCCGACCACGTAGGTCTTGCTCGGATCGATCAACTCGCCGCTGGACAACAAGGTCATGTTGGAAATGCGCGATCCGATCGATTTGTGGATATCGCATTGATAGCCCATGCCGCCAACCCGAACCATGTCGCCGCCTTGCTGATAATAGGGATCGGGGTTGAACAAATTGTCCGCCACGTCTTCCAAAATCAACTTAATGGTTTCACCGGTCATTTCATTGCGATAGACGTTGGGATAGGTGATCGCGGTCTGGGTATAGACGTCGTCCATGGTGATGTCTTGACCGGGGATCACGGTGGCACCCCAGCGAAAGCCCGGCGACAATGCAATTTGCGTATCGCGTTCTTCCAAGATGGCGTTGCAGATCAAATCATCAAACGTTCCGTTGAAATTACC
>JAESUA010000041.1 GCA_016763255.1 Magnetovibrio sp.
GACGTTAGCCTAAGCCGAAGCCTTCAAGCGCGCCAACGGCCCTTTGAGCTACGCGCCCGTGCGCTGAGCGCCACCATTGGGCTGTCCAAGGCTTCGCCCAACATGTTGAGAGTTTCCTCGATCAACGCGCTATCTTTGTGCGCCAGATCGAACATGCCTTGCAAGGCTGAGGTGCGCACGATGCGACTGCCGGCACGGTCAAACCAGCGCCGAAACAAATCCGACAGATCGCGGATTTCTTCCGCCTGTAAATCCAGACGGGTGAGAATCTGCGCCAAATGCCAACGCACTTCATTCTGGGAGGCTGCCTCGATCAATTCCAGAAGATGATCTTTGTGCGGTTCCAGCAGTTCAAGATGCTGCACCGTGGCCTTTTCCAAGGCATCGGCAGCGCGCATGCGCACGGCTGGATTGGCATCCGACAGCATATCGACCAATTCATTGACGTGGGCCACCTTACCAATCGCCAGACGCACCGCATCGGCCACACGCCCGATGGTGCGGTGATCGCCATCCTTTAACAAATCCAGCATTTTACCCATGATGTGCCTATGCTGCCTCAACTTGGGCAGCATAGCACGTCAAGGTTATTTTGGGGAGATCGCGAACGGTTTGTGCTCGGCAATTTCGGCCTCAGACAGGCCTTGGAGTTCGTGCGGAAATACCAGCCACTTATCCGTGATGTGGACATAATAGTCCGGTTCGAAATCAACTTTGCGTTTGGTCGGTTTATAATAAATCGTCGCCACCTTGATGGTGGCCGGGGTATTGGCCCGCGACAACTTCTTGATCCGATCAATCACCGCGCCAACGCTGCGGCCGCTATCGAACGTATCGTCGATGATCAGCAGGCTGTCTTGAGCATTGGCGTTTTCGACGATGTAGTGCAGGCCATGGACGCGAATATCGTCAGATTGCTGCCAAACCCCGGTGTAGGACGAGGTACGGATGGCGATGTGATCGGTTTCAACACCCCGATAATCCAACAATTCCTGCACCGCGATACCCACCGGGGTGCCGCCCCGCCAGATCCCGACGATATAGTTGGGCTTGAAGCCATCGTCATAAATCTGGTGGGCCAGCCGGTAGGAATCTTCCAACAGCTGGTTGGCGGTGATGAAGATCTTATCGCTCATGGATCACCCAAACACGTAGTGGGCGACGCCCAAAATGGCGACCAACAAAACCGCAGGATTGGCGTCCGAAAAACGCCCGCTGGCGATCTTAACCACCGCATAGGTGATGAAGCCGATGGCGATGCCGTTGGCGATGGAAAAGGTCAACGGCATCAAAATCGCACCCAAAACCGCAGGCGCGTATTCGGTCACGTCATCCCAATCAATATCCAGCATATTGCGCATGAAGTGGGTGGCGACGAACACCAGTGCCGCGCCGGTGGCATAAGCCGGGATGCTTTTGGCCAATGGTGCAAGGCCCAGGCACAGCAAAAACAGGACAGCCACCACGACCGCCGTCAAACCGGTGCGGCCACCTTCTTTGATGCCCGCAGCACTTTCAATGTACGACGTGGTGTTTGAGGTGCCGAACAAGGCACCGACGATGGTCGCCACACTGTCACTGATCACCGCCCGGCCGATGTTTTCTATCTTGCCATCTTCGCCAATTTTGCCCGCAATGTTGGCCACACTGGTCAACGTGCCGGCGGTATCAAAGAAATCAACGAACAAGAAGGCGAACACCACACCGATCATGGTCGCGGTCAAAGCGCCTTGAATATCAAGTTTCAGCAGTGTCGGTTCCAAGCTTGGCACTTCACCGACAATACCCGCCAATTCCGTGGTGCCGGTGACCCAGCCAACGATGCTCACCACGATGATGCCGATGACGATGCCGCCTGGCACCCGCAACTTGTCCAAAACCACCATGATTGAAAATCCGGCCAGGAACAAAAGCACCGGCAGGCTGGTGAAATCACCCAGCCCCACCAAGGTGGCGGGGTGATCGACCACCAAACCGGCATTTTTCAAACCGATGATGGCCAAAAACATGCCAATACCGGCACCGATGCCAAGCTTCAATGATTTGGGGATCGAATTGATCACCCATTCACGCAAGCCCGTCAGGCTGAGGATCAAAAACAGTACACCGGAGACAAATACCGCGCCCAGGGCCACTTCCCAGGGCTGTTTCATGCCCAGCACGATGCCAAAGGTGAAAAACGCGTTGAGCCCCATGCCGGGGGCCAGCGCCACCGGCCAATTGGCCCAAAAGCCCATGATCGCGGAGCCGACTACGGCCGCAACGATGGTCGCTAAGAACACCGCACCAAAATCCAATCCACCGGTGGACAGGATCGCCGGGTTGACGACGATGATGTACGCCATGGTCAAAAAGGTGGCGAAACCGGCCAAAATTTCCGTGCGTATGGTGCTACCCTTGGCGCTGATGCCAAAATATTGATCGAGCCAATTCATGAGCTGTGTCTCCTTCCCCAGAGCACTGGTGTGGTCGTTTCCCGCCCCTAACAGGTTACATACGGGTCACATTTTCGGGGGATTACGCATCGAACCCTATTGGCGGTCAATCAAAAACCATCACTGGCGCTGTTTACAGCCCCCACTCTTAGCCATATATAGTCCCAATGGACAAAAAAATAGCCCCCAAAGTCGGTATCATCTCGCTCGGTTGCCCCAAAGCCTTGGTCGATTCGGAACGGATCCTCACCAAGCTCGCTGCCGAAGGGTATGAAATATCGGAAAGCTATGAAGATGCAAACGTGGTGTTGGTCAACACCTGCGGCTTCATCGATAGTGCGCGCCAGGAAAGCCTGGAAGCGATCCGCGAAGCCATGGCCGAAAATGGCCAGGTGATTGTCACCGGTTGTCTCGGCCTCGACGAAGCCGCCATCCGCGAGGTCGCACCAGGCGTCTTGTCGGTCACCGGACCGCATCAATACGAACAGGTGGTGGCCGCGGTGCACGATGCGGTGCCGCCGATGCATGATCCGTATATCGATCTGGTCGGCCCCGAAGGCATGAAGCTGACGCCACGCCACTATTCATATCTGAAGATTTCCGAGGGCTGCAATCACAGCTGCAAATTCTGCATCATCCCCGACATCCGCGGCAAATTAAACAGCCGCCCGGTGGGTGAGGTCTTGGCCGAGGCCGAACGCCTGGTCGACAGCGGTGTCAAAGAACTGCTGGTGATTTCCCAAGATACCAGCGCCTACGGTCTCGATCTGAAGTACGCCGAAAGCAATTGGCGTGGCAAGCCGGTCAAAACCGACATGTACAACCTCGCCAACGCGCTCGGTGATTTAGGCGTATGGGTGCGCATGCACTACGTCTACCCCTACCCCCATGTGGATCAGATGATCGAGTTGATGGCCCAAGGCAAGATCCTGCCGTTCCTGGACATTCCGTTCCAACATGCCAGCCCCAGCGTATTGAAAAACATGCGTCGCCCGGCGCATAAAGAAAAGCTTTTGGAACGCATCGACCGCTGGCGTGAAATCTGCCCGGAAATCGCCATCCGTTCGACCTTTATCGTCGGTTTCCCCGGCGAAACCGAACAAGACTTCGAAATCTTGCTGAACTTCTTGCAAGATGCCCAGCTGGACCGGGTGGGCTGTTTTCAGTACGACAACATCGAAGGCGCACAGGCCAACGATCTGCCCGACCATGTGGATGCAGAAGACAAGCTGACCCGCTGGGAACGCTTTATGGAATAGTCCCAAGACATATCCGAGCGCAAGCTGCTCGACCGCGTCGGCCAAACCATGGATGTTTTGATCGACGAAGTGAACGACACCGGCGCGGTCGGCCGCACCTACGCCGACAGCCCGGAAATCGACGGCAGCGTCTATCTGGATGGCGCAACCGGCATCGCCGAGGGCGATATGGTCAAAGCCACCATCACCAAATCAGGGGCCTATGATTTGTGGGCTGAAGTTAAATGAGCCTAAAAATCGTCCATCTCAACTTCCAGATACACAAAGCTGATGGTGCGGCCTAAATTGTCAAAGCCGTACCAGTCCCGGTAGGCGTCCAACTCAGACAGGACCTTGTCGCGCATTTCGAAATCAGCTTGCCCCGCGTCATAATATTTTTTCACAGACGCCCGTAAGGTCGAAACGAGAGACAAGAAGTTCGCCACCATTTCCCGACCGCCGATTTTTCCGTGTCCGGGAACGTAATGTTTGATGTTTGGACGCTCCAGGGCGATCCCAATTGCCTCTTCAATGCCGGAGAACTGGCTTTCATGCGGTCGGTTGCCGAATGCCCGTTGGTTCATCACGACATCGCCTAGGAACAGTGTTTGTTCCCCGGGCACTTCAATCATAATGTCGGAATCCGTATGTGCCTTTTGCACGGGGTACAGGATGTTAAAGGTCTCGCCGCCAAGCTCAAGAGCTTCGCCGCCTTTGAGCCCATGATCCGGTCGGACAATTTGCGTGCCTTGCATGGCTGTCGGCGCCATACGCATAAACAGGGACAGCCACGCCTGATCTTCACCGTTGAGTATGCGTTCTATGGCATTTTCATGCGCGTATATGGGCACCTCAGGATAGGCTTTGCGTACGGCATGATTGCCAAACCAGTGATCACCATGAACATGCGTGTTGATGATCGCGACGACGGGCTTGTCGGTCACAGAGCGAATGTGATCCAAAAGGATTTCACCGACACCAGTACTGCTGCCGGGATCAATCACAACCACACCGGATGGGGTGACCACAAATCCAGGATTGTTGATGAAGGCCTTATTCTCGTTCGTCGGCAAGGCCACCATACCATGGATCACGTAGACAGACGGCGTCACATTCACCAGAGGCATTTTCTTAACATCGGCGGCGGCGATTTGCACATCGTGGGCTTGCAAGGGGGCGGACAAAATACACGTTAAAAAAACGGCTATGCCTGCAGCAAGCAGGCCCTTGAATGTCGTTGTGGCTAACAAAATATTCCCCCCATACACATAAGCGTTTGCATCATCAGACCTATGACAGCAAATGAATTCATAACATCAATTTGTACAAGAGGGTATTACATATGGAGCGCCGCAATAAGACAGGCACCTTTTGAAATGGGGCAAAACGGATACAGCTGATTGCCATAGAGTTTTTCGTTTATGGCCTACTGCGGTGTATTGCCCATACCCCAATGTTACGCTACCAAGGCACGACAATATAAATCCTACGCACGTTAAAGGATGAAACAGAATGCTGATTTTTGAGGGCGAAGGAATCAAAGGCATGCCCCGACAACTCCCCGTGTGGAAAATTGCCGTACAGGCATATGCATTCGTTTGGGGACAAAAATTTGCATTTATTAAACTCGCATCTCTGCCATTCATAGTTTTTATGATTGGTAAGTTTGTGGATTTAACGCCGATCATTAAACATATTTTTCATGACTTTGGCTCAGATACCCCCTGGTTCGCCCTCACCCTCAGCCTGACCATGGCTTCCACCAAAAGCTTATTGTTTATTTTCATAATCACAGCATTTTCTGTCGTTTGGCATCGTCAGTTTCTCATTGAGTCCGAAACACAAGAAATTCATGACCTTATAGATTGGCGAATGCGTCATACGAAGTTCATCATTATGGCAACAATTTTTGGGATTGTCGGCTTCGTACTCTTTGCCCCTGTTGTATGGCTGACCAAACCACTTGTTAGCGTTATTATTTCTTCCGAATTGATAAAGGCAAGTGAACTTAGCCCCCTCTTTTTCATCATCATGGTGGGAGCTTTATTAATGGCCTTAAAAATAGCCATTGGAGCCCTACTGTCAGCACGTTGGTGCCTCATATTTCCTTCAATCGCTGTTGATGGATTCATATCTTTCCGCCAAAGTTGGAATATCACATCTGGAAATGGATTGAGGCTAACAGGTATCATCATCCTCTCAACTTTACCCATCCAGATTGCCGCAGGTATTCTCTTTAAGGCTTTCCCATTATGGGAACCCTTTACAGGGTTCAGTTTCTTACTCGATGGCGTTTCTTATTTTGTCATAACAGCGATCGGTGTCTCTGCGTTATCTGCCGCATACCATCGTTTATGCACGGATTATTCGACTTTGACTGATATGTTTCAGCAAAGATAAATTGACGTCTGGAAAAATAGAATGAGTCTCAAAATTGCAGTCATTCCGGTCACACCCCTGCAGCAAAACTGCACCGTGATGTGGTGTGAAGACACCATGAAGGCCGTGGTCATTGATCCCGGCGGGGATGTCGACGCGCTCAAAGACGCCATCGAAGAGCTGGGCGTCACCGTTGAAAAAATTCTGCTGACCCACGGTCATTTCGACCATGTGGGCGGGGCGATGGATTTGGCCGAACACACCGGCGCGCCCATCGTCGGCCCCCACAAAGAAGACGAATACATCACCACCGCGGTGACCCAACGTGGACCCGAGTTTGGAGTCTCCGACGGACGTAACGTGGTCGGCAACGCTTGGCTCGAAGAAGGCGACAGCGTCACCTTCGGCAATCAATCACTGAACGTTTATCACACCCCAGGCCATACCCCCGGGCATATTGTCTACGTTCACTTGGACGAAAAGGTCGCCCAAGTCGGCGATGTTTTATTCAGGGGCTCCATCGGGCGTACGGATTTGGGGCGCGGCGACCACGCCACCTTGATTGCCTCGATCACCCAAAAACTGTGGCCGCTTGGCAATGACGTGACCTTTATTCCGGGCCACGGACCAAGCTCGACATTTGGTGAAGAACGCGCGACCAACCCGCTTGTCGGTGACGCCGTCGTCGGATAACAGCTTCTAGCTATTGCTTTTTGTGCTTCCTTCCGCTTCTCTGTTTGCTGGGATAATGGGGGAACGACCATGGCATTCGGCCACCGTGCACAGATTAGCGACCCAATCCGTCCTCAGCACATTGTCATCGCTGTGCTGATCGTGGTGACGGGGGCCTGGCTGCGCTATCGTGCCGCACAGGGCGATTTGTGGCTGGATGAAATCTGGTCGCTCCAATTGGTCTCAAACATGAGCGCTTGGCACGAAGCCTTTTGGAAGGTCACCCACGACAATAACCACCCGCTGAACACCGTTTATCTGTATTGGATCGACGACGGGCGCGAACCTTGGGTCTACCGCATGCTGTCCATCGTTGCCGGCACGCTGAGCATTGTTTTCGCAGGCTGGGCCGTGATGCGCGACGGTGCGGGACGCATGCTCATCACCATGCTTTTGGCGGCGCTCCTTTACCCCTTGGTTCAATTTGGATCCGAAGCGCGGGGCTATGCGCTGATGATCTTGTTTGCCACCATCGCTTTTTGCGCGGTGGATCGAGCACGCCACAACCCATATCGCATTCGCTGGCTGTTCGGCTTTGCGGTGATGATGGGGGCGGCATCACACCTCGCCATCTTGCCCATCGCCTTGATGATGTCAGTGGCCTATGGCTTAAGGGAATGGCATGCCGGTCGAAATCTGTGGGGCGCGCTGAAGGTTACGATGTATTTTTCGGCCCCCGCCGCGGGCGGCTTGTCCGTGGTCGGTTCGGGCATAGCCTATGGTCTCAATCACCTCACAACCGGGTGGTACGGCGGACGCGGCGCTTCGTGCCCCAGTGAAGGCTGTTTTATCGCCGCCTTGGATGAGATCACCCGTTTCACCACCGGTGGATTTGGCGAAGGCTTAGCAGGACTGCACGCCGGACTCATCGCCATCGTGATC
>JAESUA010000042.1 GCA_016763255.1 Magnetovibrio sp.
AACCTTCCGCGAAGACCTTTTTTACCGCCTGAACGTCTTTCAACTTTCTCTGCCATCGTTGAAAGACCAAAAAGAGGCACTGCCTTCGGCTGTCGAATTTATCATCAACAAATACTCGGACACTTATGATATCGGCGAAGTCGATATCTCTGCGGAGGTCTGGGACCGTTTTAACAATTACGCGTGGCCGGGCAATTTCCGTGAGTTGAACAACGTTATGGAACGCGCCCTTTTGTTGCGTGACGGAAAAGAGATTTGCCTGAACGATTTGCCGCCGAGCTTGGCCGCAGAGGTGCAAAGCCCCCAGGTGGGAGAACCTGAAGAGGCGTTGACGATCGGTGATTTCAAAATGCGGGTTCAGGCCTTTGAAAAACACCTGATTAGCCAGGCGATCAAGGCGGCTGATGGCGATCGCCGGGGTGCGGCTCAGTGCCTTGGCATCGGTCTTTCGACCCTATACCGGAAATTGGAGGAATAGCGTGCGTTCTTTCTTCGTGATCTTCACCATTGCACTGATGGCGGCGTTTTCCGGTGATGCACAGGCGGGCAACCCGATTGCCGGAAAAAAAGTTTGGCTGACTAATTCATGCCCTTCCTGCCATGGCCTTGATGGTAAATCCGTTGTGCCGGGAGTCCCAAGTTTCAGCAAGGGCGAGCGCATGATGAAACCTGACGCGGTGCTGGTGGAAACGATTATTAAGGGGGCGAAAATTATGCCCGCATGGAAGGGCATTCTGTCCTCCAAGGACATGTTCGATGTCATCACATTTATACGAACACTCAGGAAGTAATAAGTTAGGGACCATGACAGTGGTAAAAAGATCCTTGAAGGCCTTGATCACGACGTGCCTCGTCGCAATCGTTCTCTGGCCGGTGGGAGCCGGAGCGCAAAGCACCAAGGCCCCAACCGTGGTGGAAACTTATCGCATCGGCGATAACGCCTTCGTGCGCGCCTTGAAAGCCGATCCAAACCAAAATTCATTGTGGGTCGGAACCTCCGTGGGGGCCATCGAGGTCGATCTTTCCAGCCACAATATGAAAAATGTTTTCACCCGCGCCGAGGGCTTGGCGAACGAATATATTTTTGCCATTGGGATTGGCCCCAAAAAACGCATCTGGCTTGGCACCAATGCCGGTGGCCTAAGTCGCTCGAAACCCGACGGTGGATGGGAAACCTTTTTCCCGATGCATGGACTGGCTGATTACTGGGTCTATTCCTTCGCCTTTGACAAACAAGGAAAGGCCTGGATTGGGACCTGGGACGGTGTCAGCGTCATGGACGCCGATGGCGATGCCATGACGACCTACCGCAAGGAGTTGATCAACGTTTGGGTTTACGGTCTTGGCGTCGACGCGAAGGGGCGAGTGTGGCTGGGCACCGAAGGCGGTGTGTCCATGCATGACGCCGGAACATGGTCATCATGGGACCATGACGACGGCCTGGGTGCGATAAATGCGCAAGAGCTGCAACGCAGCACCAATACGGGGCTTGGCACGCGTTCGCGACATGACCTTTCCGTAGCCGGTAGCGCTGGCCAAGAGACATTTAATCCCAACTATGTTTTTGCGGTGAAAGTCGATGAGCAAACCCAAGACATTTGGTTTGGCACCTGGGGCGGCGGGGCCAGTCGATTCAACGGTAAGGATGAATGGACATCTTTGACCACCAAGGACGGCCTGGCCGGTAACATTGTTTACGCTATTGCCCAGGAACCGGACGGAACCTTGTGGTTTGGAACCAACAGGGGGGCGTCGCGATTTGATGGCGAGACCTGGACCACGTTTGACATGAGCACCGGGCTGACTGGGGCCAATGTATTCGCCATCGAAATTGATCAGAACAATGACGTCTGGTTGGGCACAAAGGGCGGGGTGACACGTCTCACTTACAAATCGTCGCAGGAAAAAGAGTGAGTATGATGAAAAACCGCATTTACATTGGTGGTGCCGTGATTTTGGTCGTTGCCGCGGGGGCTCTTTTTGCCAACCGTGAGGCCACTGTTGCGCACAGTGTGCCGGCGGCTTTGGTCGCGCAAGATAAAGTGACCATGCCCAAGCTTGAGGCGGTCGCGGCCAAGGCCGATGGGGCTGAAACCGCTCAACAAGACGGGGCAGGCGAGCCGCAGTTTCGTTATGATCATTTCCGGGTTGGCAACCGCAATATCAAGGCGATGTTGGCGGATGGCAACACCACGTGGGTTGGAACTTCGGGCGGGGTCATTCAATATGATCTCACCAAAGATGATTACGTCCTCCATGACAATACAAACGGGCTCTTGTCCAATGGCGTGTTCCACTTGAGCAAGGTCGATGGTGAACTGTGGGTCGGAACCTACGGAGGTGGACTGTCAGTTCTGAATCAGGAAACCAAAAAATGGAGAAACTACAATGTTCCCGATGGCATGGGGGACAGTTTTGTCTACGATACCCTGAAAACCTCTAATGGTGATGTCTGGATCGCGACCTGGTCAGGTGCCAACCGAATTCCCGGCGGCAACCTGGATGACACTGAAAACTGGGAGCTCTATACCGTTGAGAATACCGACGGTGGGTTGCCCAACGATTGGGTCTATGGGTTGACCGAAGGGGCAAACGGTGAGATCTGGTTTGCCACCGAAGGTGGGCTGGCGCGCTTGAAGGATAATGTGTGGGAAAACTGGAACCACGAAAAGGGCCTCGGCGCAGCCTATGAAATGGTCAAAAGTGACACATCACTCAAGAGTGACCCCGGCCAGGCTTCGAGCCACCACGCGGTGCAAAAGCAGGAGCAGGGGCTGGGGAACGTCGATATCGCCTATAACCCCAACTACGTGATCGCCTTGGTTTACGACCGCAAAGGGCGAGTGTGGACAGGGACCTGGGGGGCGGGTCTGTCGATGTTCGACGGAAAAACCTGGAAGACCTATACCACCAAGGACGGCTTGCCCGCTAATCACATTTTCATGCTCCATGAGGATGAGGATGGAACCCTGTGGATCGGCACCAATAATGGCCTGGCGATCTTTGATGGGGAGAATTTCACCCTATACGACAAGAGCCACGGCATTTTTTCCGATGCAGTCTTTTCCATGGCGATTGCCTCTGATGGAACGGCATGGATCGGGAGCTATGGCGGCATCGCGCGGTTTTATAACGGCCTTAAAGACGAGACTGTCAAGCCTTATACCAAGCTGCATTAATAATGCAACTTGGTATAAGGGGTAATGCCTGCACATAACATTTGTGGTCATTTTATCCCTCGCATTCAAAGCGTCCCGTGCTTGGTATAATGCTTGTCCCATAAAACTTCCCGTAATGATGGATCATTATAATCGACACCTTCACTAAGTAAGATTAAATTCCTAATAATTTGGCAATGTGACGAAGATCACAGCGTTTTTTTATGTTTGTGAGATCATAGTTGTAAGCTTATTAGTGAACGTTGGAGAAAACGCGTGATTTCCGGCATACTCGGCGCCGCTGTTTCAGGATTGAACGTCAATGCGCAACGCATTGGCGCGGCGGCTGATAATATCGCCAACGCCAACACCACGGGCTACAAACGCACCTCCATTCAGAACCGTTCGTTCTCTACCGCGCAAAATTCCACGGGTTATGCGCCGGGTGGTGTGCTCGCGATTGCGCGCCAACTCAGCGATGTGCAGGGGCTGCTGGCCCCCAGTGCTTCGAGCACCGATCTGGCCATTTCCGGAAATGGATTTTTTGCGGTATCACGCACAGATGGCGGTGGGGAAACGCTGTTCACGCGCGAAGGTTCGTTTGCTGTTAATGATCAAGGTTTTCTGGTCAACAACAGCGGCCACTATCTACTCGCCACGACACCTAGTGGTGAGGCCCTGCAACCGGTCAACATCGCGGGTATCGCAGGCACCGCCCAGGAAACTGAAAATATTGATGTTGGCGCCAACCTCCCTGCACGTGCAGCGCCGGGTGATCGCTTCACCATCAATGTGCGCGCCACGGATTCGTTGGGGGCCAAACTCGATATCCAGTTGAATTTTGAAGCACAAGCAGGCGGGACGTTCCGCCTTAGCGTCGGCCAAGTGACGGAACTTGCCACCGGGGCAACCACTGCGGTGGCGCGCGAAGGTTCCAGTGCCGGATCTACATATGATGTGACGGTGCAATTTAACGGCAATGGCACCGTGGCCAGCTTTGATGGCAACGCCACGCCACCGGTGCTCAATATCTCCGGCCTCAGCAGCGGGGCGGGGGCGTTGGATATTCAGCTTGATCTCGGCACGGTGGGTGGGGCCAATGGCCTGACGCGGTTTGGCTCAGAATTTGTGCTCGCCAGCGTGCGCTCGGATGGGGCCAGTTTTGGGTCTGTATCCGGTGTTAATGTGGCTGCAGATGGGCGAATTAGCGCTGTGTTCGATAACGGCGAAACGCGCGTGGTGGCCGATATCCAAGTTGCCACCTTCACCAGCCCGATAGGGCTTGAGGCAATGAGTGGCAGTGTTTACCGCGCCACCGATGCATCCGGTGCGCCAACTTTCCAAAATGGCAGTAGCGGCGGGTCGGGCCGTGTTCAAAGTGGCGCGCTGGAACTTTCAACCACCGATATCGGGACCGAATTCACCAACATGATCATCGCAAAAAATGCATATCGCGCCAGCCTTGCGGTGGTCAAAGCCGCCGACCAGTTGTCACAAAGTCTGCTCGATGAAATGGCTTGAGTGGATTTGGTATTGAGCATTAACGATTTTTTGCTTATCTCGTGGTAGGATGCGGAACGATTTTTCAGGTGAATCTGGCATCTTTGAGCTGGGCGAGAGACATGATATTTGCGGTAAATTCCACCTTCGACGTCGCCGTTTGGTTTGCCGACCAGGCGTTGAATGAAAATGAATATCTACAGCCTCAGAAAATGCACCGCCTGCTGTATCTGACACAGGCTTTTTACGCCATTGCCCATGACGGCACAAAATTGATGCCGGCGGTGTTTGTTGCGGACGAGCAAGGGCCCATTGAGCCCACGGTCTATCACGCGTTTTCGCGCGGTCGACCCGATGTGGATGTGGAGCTGTTCTTGCCCAACGACGTGGAAATGTTCCTGTCCAGCATCTGGCGGCGTTTTGGCCATTTGAAAGTTGATCAATTGGCCAAGTTGACCACGTCAAATACCGCCTACACCATCGCCTTACGCAAAGGCAAACGCACCGAGATCACGCTGGATGCAATGGTCGCCGCCTTCAAGAGCGAGACTGTCAAAAAGAACCCCAGCGTGGCGAAACAATTTCGCGCTATGGATGGTCAACGCATCATGCGCACGCAAAGTGGCGAACCTGTGAAGGTGAAAGCCTGGATGCCCGGTTCAAAAGGCTAATTTCTGAAAAACAGTATGTTTTGCAAGCTGTAAATCTTTACTTGCGTTCGCAACGTTCGTTCCAATTTATGTATACAAATGTATCATTTAGGGTTGCCCCATGCAGTGGGTCGGCTAAACTCGTCTCAGATACATTCCACTTTAACAACATATAGGGGTGGAGATTCGGGAATTGTCGTCGGGCACTGTAGGGGTGCGGACCGGTAATGAAGGCGAACAAACAGGGAGGAACATCATGATTAATCGCAGGCAACTGCTGGGTGCCGTGGCGTCCGGTTTCGCATTGGCAGGATTGGCAATGACCACGCCTGTTCAGGCAAAAGTCGTAGGTGACACTATCATCTTGGGTGCCGCCGTGTCGGCTTCTGGTAAGTATTCGACCAATGGCAAACACACCCGCAACGGTTATGATCTGGCCGTGAAAATGATCAATGAGGCGGGTGGCATTAAAGTCGACGGCAAGGCGTATAAGGTGAAGGTCATCTATTATGATGATGAATCGACACCGGCACGTGGGGCCCAGTTGGCCGAACGCCTTATTAACCAAGATGGCGTCAAATACATGCTTGGGCCATATAGTTCCGGTTTGACCAAGGCCATGGTGCCGGTCACGGAAAAATATGGCATCCCCATGGTCGAACCCAATGGTGCCTCGAACAGCCTGTTTAACAAGGGCTACAAATACCTGTTTGCGGTGCTGTCCACCTCGGAACAGTATCTGGCCTCTGCGATTGCGCTGGCCGGTGAAGTCAGCGGTGGCAAAACCGTACGCATTGCCGGGGCGTTCGAAAACGACCCGTTCAGCCAGGACGTGCGCAACGGGGTGATGGCCGATGCTGAAAAAATCGGTGCGAAGATGGTCATCGACGATAAATTGCCGCCAGATCTCAATGATATGGCGGCGACCCTAACCAAGGTGAAGGCGCTCAAACCTGACCTTTTGGTGGTGTCTGGTCATGCCAAGGGTGCGGCGTTGGTGATCCGTCAAATGAATGACATGAAGGTCAACGTGCCGATGCTGGCCATCACGCACTGTGACAGTGCCGATGTGATCGGAAAATTCGGTATGGCTGCGGAATACACCCTGTGTGCCTCACAGTGGGATCGTTCCTTGAGCTACAAGGATCCGATTTTCGGTTCCGCCGAAGATTTCGCCCAGTTGTTTGAAAAGACCTATGGTTATGCACCACCGTATCAGGCTGCTGAATCGGCTGCGGCTATTTTGGTCTACAAGGATGCGTTCGAACGTAGCAACAATTTTGACACCAAGGCGGTGCGCGATGCTTTGGCGGCAACTGACATGCAGACGTTTTACGGCAACGTGAAGTTCAGTCCCGAAGGGGCGAACACCGCCAAACCGATGGTTCTGTATCAAGTTCAAGGTGGTAAATTCAGGGTTGTTGCCCCGACCAAATGGGCCGACGCCAAACTGATGTGGCCGACCCCCATGTGGGACAAACGCTAACACCTATTGACCACCGCCCGCCCCTGATTGAGGACGTCCTCAACCAAGGACGGGCGGTTGGTTCTTTCGCCAATGGAACAACAGGTTCAGGCTGACCTGACATATGCTTGCTAATATTGACATTCTTGTTCAAGCGCCGGTCTTTCTCGTTGATCTTATCGTCAACGGCATCTTGATCGGGGCAATTTTTGCGCTCGCCGCTTATGGCATGGCCCTGGTGTGGGGGGTGATGAACATCATCAACATCGTCCAGGGCGAACTGGTCATGTTGGGGGGCTTTATCACCTTAATGGTGGTTAACACGCTTGGAATACATCCGCTGTATGGGGTGCCGATCCCCGCAGTGGTGCTCTATTTCATCGGCTGGGCTATGTATCATATCGTCATCCACCGGGTGGTCGACAAAGATATGTTCATCTCCATCCTGGCGACCTTTGGGCTGTCGATTTTAATTGCCCAGCTGACCAATGAATTGTTTGGCTCTGACGTGCAGACCGTTGACGCCAAACTGCAAACGCTGCTGTTTATGGATGGCATGGTTGCGGTATCGATGATCAAACTGATCGCCTTCGTGCTGGCCCTGGTGACCGGGTTGGTGCTGTATTTGTTTTTGAAAAAATCACGCCTCGGCCAAGCCATTCGCGCCACCGCCCAAGACGCCCGTGCGGCGCGCATCCTCGGCATCGATACAGACAAGGTCTACGCCGCCACTTACGGCATTAATGCCGCATTGTGTGGTGCCGCGGGATCGTTGGTGGTGATGGCCTGGACCATCCATCCTTATGTTGGTCTGCCCTACACCGTGCGCTCATTCATGGTGGTGATCGTTGCCGGACTGGGCAATTTGCCGGGGGTGATCATCGCCGGTTTGGGGCTGGGGGCCGCGGAAAATTTGGCAGGCTTTATCCTTGGTGCTGAATTTCAAATCGCGTTTGTCTTTTCGCTGATGGTGGTCATCTTGGTGTGGCGCAGTTGGCGACTTAAAAAACAACGCAAGTATTTAAGCTGAGGAGGGTGCGTTATGAACAAGCAATATGTTATTTACGCTCTCATTTTGGTGGCGTCTTTGGTCGCACCGTTCGTATTACCTGACTTTCGCACCCAGTTGGCGTTTTTGTGGGTGATGGTGTTGTTCGCCATGACCTGGGACATCATGGGCGGCCAGATGGGCTACAACTCATTCGGTAATATTGTGTTTTTCGGCATCGGCGCGTACGCGGCTGCGGTGGTGCAACGTGATTTGGGCTGGGGCTATTTTCCCGATTATTATATCGGCGTTGCCACCGGGGCTGTGCTCTCGGTTATGGTCGCCTGGATTATTGGGGCGGGCATCTTAGGATTGCGCGGTCATTATTTTGCCATCGGATCGTTGGGCCTGGGCATCGCTGCGGGGGAAATCGCGGGTGGCATCGACTATATTGGTGCCGGTTCTGGCATGACCACGCCGCGCCCACTTCAAAGGCAATCTCCTCTTGCGCTAAGATATACTGCAAATGCTCAGAAATTAGCGCGGGTGGCAACTGCTTCAGGTTGA
>JAESUA010000008.1 GCA_016763255.1 Magnetovibrio sp.
TCAACCACCACGCCATCGGCTACGCCATCATGACATTGGCCGTCGCCATCATGACCGAACGCCGTCACACAGATGCCGCATCCTCGCCAGAATTCATCGAGCGCAACATACAAAAAATTCGCCGCTGCCTAAGCGCCATCCCTGCGGTTTCAGATCCCCACGGCCACCTAAATTTTGGCGATATCACCACCGCCTGCGCGCTGGCCTATTTGGACTTTCGCTTTGCCGATCTCAAGTGGCGCGCAATCCGCCCGGATTTGAACGCATGGCAGGCCACCATCGAAAATCGCCCCGCCTTTAGACAAACAACACCCGCCGAACCCGTCTCTTAAACTCATTTAGAAGGAGAATCCCCATGTCCCAGTTCACTCAAATCTCTTTTTCTGACGCCGTCAAAAAAGTTCAAAGCCTCGCCGGTAGTCGCACCGCCATGCAACGCCTGGCCGAACACCCCAACAAGCGCGACCGGTTGAGCGATGACATCATGGAATTTGTACGCGCCCGCACCTCGGCCTACATCGCCACCGCCAGTGCAAGCGGGCAACCCTACATTCAACACCGGGGTGGCGATGCCGGTTTTCTCAAAGTGGTCAACGATACCACCATCATGATTTCCGAACGCCCCGGCAATCGCCAATACATCACCCAAGGCAACTTGGATGAGAACCCCAACGCAATGTTGTTTTTGATGGATTACGCCAATCGTCGGCGGGTGAAAATTTGGGGTGAGGCGTTCATCAGCTTCGATCAAAACCTCAACACCATCATGGACGGGCCAGATGATCGCACACCGCGTCCGGTGATCGTCTTCAAGGTCAAAGCCTGGGACGAAAATTGCCCCAAGCACATCCCACGCCTTTATGGCGAAGATGTAATCAAAGGCTTAGCGGACCGCATCCAAGATTTGGAAATGGGCATGGTCACAATGGGTTCATGAGGAAGGCCGAAGGGAGAGGGCGCTTTAGGCCTTAAGCGTCCTCGACTTCGATCGGAACGCCGGGCAGTTGCTTGGTGGTGCGCACGCTCAGCGCCGATTTAACGTGGCTGACGTTGTCGGCCGCGGTCAATCTTGTGGTTAAAAAGCTCTGATACTCTTCCCAATCAGGCGCCACGACTTTCAACAAAAAATCAGTTTCGCCCGCCAACATGTGGCATTCGCGCACTTCCGACCACGACTTGACCAAGGTTTCAAACGCATCCAGGTCCTGTTCGGCTTGGCTTTTTAGGCCAACATGAGCAAAAACGGTGACGTTAAAGCCCAATGAACGGGCATTGAGATCACCTTGATAGCCCTTGATAAAGCCCGCTTCTTCCAACGCCCGCACACGGCGCAAGCAGGGCGGCGCGGAAATGCCTGCACGGCGCGCCAATTCAACATTGGTGATGCGGCCTTCGTCTTGCAGGTCACGAAGAATACGACGATCAATTTGATCGAGTTTTACGCGGGAATCGTTCATTTCGGGTAGGGCTCCTATTTTATGGAGTAATTATATTACTCAGAGCCCCGGGGCAAGTGGAAAGCGTTTAAGTTTAAATATCATATGCCCACACTTTTTTTGACTTCTCACCGCTTATCCCCGGCAATTTCACGCCGCCCGCTTGCCGCACGCGCTGCATCACCTTATCTTAGGGCAAATCTTTATTTGCCGCGCAAACCCTCATATTGGTCGGTTCGCACGCTGGCTGCATCCATTCAACGGAGAATGTAAGTCTATGTCCACCATCCACCACACCAAAGCGCTTGTTGTCGGATCAGGCCCTGCGGGCTGCACTGCGGCCATTTATGCCGCCCGTGCCAACCTCAAACCGATCATGGTGCGCGGTCTGCAGCCGGGTGGGCAGCTGACCATCACCACCGATGTGGAAAATTATCCGGGCTTTGCCGAAACCATCCAGGGCCCCTGGTTGATGGAGCAAATGGAAGGCCAAGCCAAGAACGTCGGCACCGTGATCATCGAAGATACCATCACCGATGCCGACCTTTCGGTGCGTCCATTTCGTCTGACCGGCGATTCCGGCGATATTTACACCTGTGATGCCTTGATCATTTCCACCGGTGCCAGCGCGCGCTGGTTGGGCTTGGCGTCCGAGGAAGCCTTCATGGGCATGGGCGTTTCGGCCTGCGCAACCTGTGACGGATTCTTCTATCGCGGCAAAGAAGTCGCGGTCATCGGCGGCGGCAATACCGCGGTCGAAGAAGCGCTGTATCTGACCAACCACGCCACCAAGGTAACGTTGATCCACCGTCGCGGCGAGTTGCGTTCCGAAAAAATTCTCCAGACCCGCCTGTTCAACAACGATAAGATCGAAGTGTTGTGGGATACGGTTCTGGAAGAAGTTCTGGGCAACCAAGCTGGCGGTGCGGCCCTGCCCTTGGGCGGCAATCTCACGCCACCGGGCGTCACCGGCCTGCGTCTTAAGAACGTCAAAACCAACAAAGAAAGCACCATCAATGTCGATGGCGTGTTCATCGCCATCGGCCACAGCCCCAACACCGATATCTTCAAGGGCCAATTGGATATGGACACGGGCGGCTACATCATCACCAAACCGGGCACACCCTTGACCTCAATCCCCGGCGTGTTTGCCTCCGGCGATGTGCAAGACCACACGTATCAGCAAGCCGTCACCGCGGCCGGTACCGGCTGCATGGCCGCGTTCGATGCGGAACGCTTTATTGCCGAGTTGGAATCCAAGGCCGACGCAGCCGAATAGGCGGCGACATCATTTAACCTCAAATTTAGGGACCATTATGGAACGGCTGCGCGACATCGATACCGGCGTCATGGATTGGGACAAACTGCGCATTTTTCATGCCGTGGCCGAGGCCGGCAGCTTCACCCACGCCGGTGAAATGCTCAACCTCAGCCAGTCTGCAGTTTCGCGTCAAGTCAGCGCCTTGGAAGAAAGCCTCAACGTGGCGCTGTTCCATCGCCACGCCCGGGGCCTGATCCTCACCGAACAAGGTGAGATGCTGGATGCCACCACGCGCGAAATGTTTGCCAAGCTGGCCTTCACCACCGCGCAAATCCGCGACAGCAAAGAGCGCCCCCAAGGTGAGCTGCGCATCACCACCACGCCGGGCATGGGGTCCATTTGGTTAACCCCGCGCATCAAGGAGTTTTTGGAGCGCTATCCCGATATCGACGTATCGCTGGTGGTATCTGATGACGAACTCGATATCTCCATGCGCCAAGCCGATGTCGCCATTCGCCTCAAAGCGCCGACCCAGCCCGATTTGGTGCAGCGCCTGTTGATGCAAGTGCATTATTTGGTTTATGCCTCGCCCAGCTATATCAAAAAACATGGTGTTCCAAGCAGCCCCGAAGACTTGGACAACCACCGCCTGGTCGTTTATGGCGAAGACGCCTTGCCACCGGTCGATAACCTCAATTGGTTATTGGACATCGGCAACAGCGGCAAAAAACGCCGCCCGGCGCTGAAGGTGAACAACATTTACGGTATTTATCGCGCGGTGCGCAGCGGCATCGGTATCGGTGCATTGCCCGATTATATGTCGTCTCATGCTGTGGATCTTGTGCAGGTGCTTCCTGAACTTAAAGGCCCCAGCTTCAACACGTATTTCGTGTATCCAGAAGAGCTTCGGAACTCAAAACGTATTGGCGTGTTCCGTGATTTTTTGCTCAATCGCATTCGTGCCGATCAATTGACCAAAGTCTAACACTGCCATAAAACCCTACAATTTCTGCGGCATTTACCCGCATAAACCACAATCTTTGTGATTTATGAAAGGCCTAGGTGGTTTTAGCTGGGCGTTTTTTCAAGCCCGCCACCCACCCAGCCATGCATAATGCGCATACCTGACATCCGAAACTGTAGGTGGTGTGAGTGCAGGGATTTGCGTATATTCTCCTCAGTTCAATGTTGCAACGCAGCATCGAACTCCCGAACTTCGGTTCGGGTTGGTTCCCGGTCCCACTCTCCCAACTCCCTCCCCCGGGATTTTTGGGGCCGGTTGAGCCACACGTCTCCCAGACGTGAAGCCTCCCTGTTAGACTCGCCCCGGATCTTATTGATCCGGGGCTTTTTTTTCATTGGTCTCTCGCCTTGCGCCCCTCACCTTGCGCCCCTCACCTTGCGCCCCTCTGGCCGGACCTTTTGATCAAGGACGTTCTGTTCGTGCTGGCGGTGGTGATTTTTTATGTTGGGGGATAACGTGAGGGTGGTTTCAGATATGGCTTTGGTATTTACGATCCGAGGCTTTTATATGACCGGACACCCGCCTATGGTTCCCCCTGGACACTTGTTATGGAACGGACTTGCCACATGAGCCCCACCAGCCCCGCTGCCGACTGGACCAGCCAATTTCCATCCCTCGCGAATTTAGAGCCCGATACCACCGCGCGCCTAGGTCAAACCGCCCTGACAGTGAACTTAGCCCAAGGTCAGCATGTGTTCCGCGCCGGGGATACCTCGGAGAATTTTTTATTGGTGCTCGATGGTGTGGTGCGGGTACAGATGATTTCTGAAAGTGGTCGTGAAATCGTTTTGTATCGTGTTGATGCCGGACAAACCTGCGTCCTCACCACCGCCTGCCTGCTGGGCCACGACCCCTATATCGCTGAGGGCATCACCGAAACCCCGGTACGCGCGATCGCCATTCCCGCCCAGGTGTTTCACGATCTGTTGGGCCGATCCACGGTATTGCGTGATTTTGTCTTCCAATCCTATGGGGCACGCATCACCAATTTGATGATGCTGGTCGAAGAAGTCGCCTTTGGCCGCCTCGATGAACGCTTGGCGCGGTTCTTATGTGACAATGCAGGTGCCGATAACACCCTGACCATCACCCACCAACAACTCGCGTTCGAGTTGGGCAGCGCCCGTGAAGTGATCAGCCGCCAACTCAAAGAGTTCGAACGCCGCGACCTGGTCAAACTCAACCGTGGACAAATCACACTCATCGACGCCGCCACATTGGCAACCATGGGCCAATCTAAATAACGATATTCCTTATGTGACTTGGTTACAGACGTGATAACCCTGACATGATTATCTCACTGCAGCTTTTTCAAATCCGTTCCCTTTAAGGAGACCTTCACCATGAACATTGGCAGCATCGATCGCATCTTGCGCATCATCGTTGGCGCAACCGCTTTGACCTTCGCCATGATCAGCAATCATGAATTGGCCGTGTGGGGCTTCATCGGCCTGGTACCGTTGGCCACCGCCGTGTTCGGCTGGTGCCCGGCCTACCTGCCGTTCGGCATTAAAACCTGCAAAATCAGCAAATCCAACTGATCTTTGCATTGCACAGACCAACGGGGCCGCGCCGGACTAACATCTGGCACGGCCCCGTAGTTTTTGGGACTTTTTACACATAATACGCATTTCTATTCCGGCAACAGATGCACATAAACTTGGTTCTGTAATTATTTTTGCAAATTTATGGATGCATACATTAGCATTATTCCAGCCCGCAAAAGCAAAATAAACTGATTAAAATCAGTGTTTTATGCCGGTAATATCAATACATAATGAAATATATTGATCAAAAAAAGATTCACATTCCCCCTGGACACTCCATTAGATACTGCTTATATAAGAAACATACGATGTAACTGACAAAGTTCAGCGGCATCGGGAGACCGCAGGGATACCTCCCCTCCCCCTCTGACACCTTGCGGATTCTCCTTAAGAGACTCTCCGTCTCCCCCAGGACGTGAGACCTCCCTTTCGAACTGGCCGGGCTCTCAGAGCCCGGCCTTTTTTTTGCCGAAATCAAATCAAGCCGAATGAGAACTGACAACAAGGTCGGCATGTTTGCCGGTCAGTTCTTGAAGGTGGTCATAGCAAAAATCGAATGTGCCCACGCCCAGGGTTTGGGACCGCAGATCGATGATCAGATCGTGCATCTCCGACACCGGCAAATGGGCCGTGACTTCATCCCAACCGTGCCAATTGTCACGCGGCTGAAAGCCGAGGATTTGGCCGCGCCGCGATGAAATAATGCGCTGCGCGTTCGACGTATACATATTAGGTACCGACACCCGAACCTTGCAAATCGGTTCCAGCAACACCGGCTGACAATCCGGCATGGCTTCGCGCATGGCCAACTGGGCGGCCTTTTTAAAGGCAAAATCGGAACTGTCCACATTGTGATGATGACCATCGGTCAGCGTCACCTGAAGATCGACCACCGGAAAACCCAACGGGCCGCGCGACATGTATTCTTTCACCCCGGCTTCGACCGCGGGGATGTATTGGCGCGGCACCGCGCCGCCATGCACGGCTTGATCAAACAAAAAACCCTCGCCACGGGCCAAAGGCTTGATGGCAATTTCCACATCACCATATTCACCATGGCCTCCCGATTGTTTTTTGTGGCGGGCCCGATGGGTGGCGCTTTTGCGGATGGTTTCCTTGTATGGCACCTGGGGACGTTTAGCGCTAACGTCCAGATTGTGACGGCCGATCAAGCGGTCCATGGCGATGCGCAGGTGCATTTCACCTTGGCCCCACAACACCAATTCACCGGTACCCTGTTCATGTTCCAGCGTCAGCGACGGATCTTCTTCACATAGTTTATGAATCGCGCCGGTCAGCCTGACCTCGTCGGCGTTGCCGTTCATTTCGATGGCCATGGAATACAGCGGGCTCAACGCTTCGGGCCAGTTGACCCCATCACCGCCCATGGCATCACCGGTATTGGCATTTTCCAACCGCCCCAGCGCCACCACCTCGCCAACCGCGGCGGACCGGACCTTGTTGAATTTTTGGCCCTGAACCTGGAACAGCCCTGAAATCCGCCCCTGGGCAAATTCCTGACCGTCTTTTAATCCCCCCGCCCATACCCGGGCCAAAGACAGCTTGCCCATGTGTCCAGCATGCAGCGTCTTGAACACTTGGGCGGTTGCCCCATTGATACCCAAACGCTTGGCCGTGACGCTGGGTTCGGGGCTTTCATGGCGCAGCGCTTTCCACAGTCGACGGATGCCGTTGTCATGTTCGGCGGAGCCAAAAAACACCGGTACGATGTCATCATGGGCAAGATCACGCTTCAGGTTTTCGTAGACCTCTTCGGAACTCGGATTAACGTTTTCCAGCAGCTCTTCCAGCAGGGTATCGTCAAAATCGGCTAGGGTTTCCAGCAGTTCCTCACGCGCCCCAAGTTCACGCTCGATCACCTCATCGGGTAGCTCGATCAGTTCTGATGCGTCATGATTGCGCCATTTAAACGCGCGCTCGCTGACCAGGTCCACGTGGCCGGTCACATGACCATCGACACGGATCGGAATTTCACGCAACACCAAAGGGTGGCGCGAATGTTCCTGCAGCGCATCCAGGGTCGCTTTGACGCTGCCGCCGTCTTGATCCATTTTATTGATGAACACCACATGCGGCACGTCGTGATGATCCAAAAGACGCAGCACCGGACCGACCGTCAGCGCCTTGCTGGGGTCGGCTTCACAGACCACCACGCAGGCGTCGGCAACCATCAAGGCGTTGAGGCTTTCTTGCAACAATTCAACGGACCCGGGACAATCAATTAAGGTCCATGGGTCCCCGAGATACTCACAGTGGGCGACGTTGAGTTCGGTCGACATGTGTCGGGCGCGTGCTTCGGGCGTGCCGTCTCCGACCGTGGTGCCATCACGCACATTGCCCTTGCGGCGCACCGTTTTGGCACAGACCAAAAGACTTTCTAACAAGGTGGTTTTTCCGGAAAGATATGGACCGACGAGCACCGCGCAGCGCGGGGTGGACTTGGATTTAGTCATAGGCAGCCTCCCTTTTCCTGGTTCAAGACCAGTGGCTCCTGGTTCAAAACCAGTTGTCGCCGGGCGGGCCGAAACAGACCGCTCGGGTCTTACGTTTCCACACGTTTAGGCAAAAGGGTACGACTCTTGGGCCCTGAATCCAAGGCATATCAGAGGCTTAATTTGGGATTAGTCTGGGTCTTTCTGGGCTGGGTCTGCTGGAGTAGGCGCCGGGTCCGGGTCTTTTTTAACGGCTGCGGTACCATTTGATGAGTCAGTACCGCTGTATGCATTGAGCAGCGTTTCCACCAAGGCGACGATCTGGGTCGGGGCGGATTTTTGCACCGCAGCCTTGATGGCGCTTTCGCTCTTCGACCAATCTCCGGCACTGAGATCTTTGTAGATGGCGGTGGCGTCATCATTTGAAACCGGCACCGCCACTTGGAACCGCACTGTGTTGGTGAAGGCGGTGTAATCGGTGACGACTTTGATGTCTACGGTGTTGGCGATCATGGCGCTTCTCCGGATGAATTATTTGTTGTCGGGTTTTTTCACAGGGGTGTTTTTTTGCGGCGCAACGCTCAGCAAAAAATCCAGTGCCCCGGAGATCGCGATCGGTGCAAACACCTTGGCCTCAGCCTTCAGTTTGCTCCAATCACCACTGTCCATCGCCTTCTTAATGTCAACCGCTTTGTCCGGCGGCACCGGAATATCCAATTCAAAATGAATGCGCGTCGCCTGCATGGTGCAATCAGTCAGATACGCAACGGTCACAACATCCATCGCCATAAGCGGCCTCCCCGGATTTAAAATGAGACATGGTACTTGTCAGGGGAGTGACGCGTGGGGGATGGGTTTGTGATATGGAAAAAGAGAACTTGCCGAACAAACCCTCACAAGCAACCATAAATAGTCCAGCCGCAACGATTCGCAAGTGAGCCCCATGCCCGATCAAGATGCCATGCCAATACAACAGTTCGAGCCCGTATTTCATATTCTTCATGATCAGCCCGAAGCCAACGATGCCTTTGGGCCTCATGGAAGTATCGCAACAACTTTGGCCAATTTAATCAAGTCGCCTCAGCCCGTAAGTGAAGAGGGTCAAAATGACGGGTATTTTATTGCATTAGAAGGAAAATGGGGTTCAGGCAAATCAAGCATTATTCAGATGCTCAAAGGGCAGCTTGATCAAGAGACTTCACCTGTCATCATATTTGACGCCTGGGCGCACAGCGGCGACCACTTGCGCAGAGTGTTTCTAGAAGTTCTCATCCAACAACTTCAAAA
>JAESUA010000043.1 GCA_016763255.1 Magnetovibrio sp.
GACATGGGTGCGTTTATCGCCCGCAAGACGGTCAAACTGATGCTGCGCAATGGCGGTGGCCAATCCGTCACCGTATTGGGCCTGACCTTCAAAGAAAACGTCCCCGATCTGCGCAATACCAAGGTCATTGACGTCATCGATGAGTTAAAAACCTTTGGCATGACCATTAAAGTACACGACCCTATGGCCGCCCCAAGCGAGGCGCAACACGAATACGCCATTGATCTGACCCCCACCGCTGACTTGGGAACCGCCGATGCGGTGGTGCTCGCCGTGCCTCACACCGCGTATGTCGAAGGTGGTTGGCAGATGGTCACCGGTTTGCTGAAAGACGGCAAAGGCGTGGTCATTGATGTGCGCGGCATTCTCGATCGCGATACCACGCCCGATGGCGTGACCTTGTGGCGGCTCTAGTTCCGCTCGCTGGACTTTCGCGCACAACGCTGTAGCGTTGGGGGAGCAAACCACTCCCCAGGAAAAACCATGAAGCTCACCACCAGTCTGTTTGACGAGGGCATGCCACCGCCCTGCCCCCATGATTTTAACGCAGCGCGCTATTGCGTGGCCGCATCCGCAGCCGCGCATCCCAATAAAATCGCGCTGATCGTGGTCAGCGACCCACACAGCCTGGAACCGGCCGAACGCTGGACTTTTGCCCAATTGGACGATGGCATCCGCCGCACCGCCGCCGGGCTGGTCCACATGGGCTTAAAGCCCGGTGAGCGGGTGATGTTGCGGCTGGGTAATTATAGTTCTTTTCCGCTGATCTTTTTCGCCACCATCGCCGCTGGCGGCATCGCGGTGCCAAGCTCATCACAACTTTCAGACCGCGAAGCCCATTACATTGCGCAAGACTGTGGGGCGCGTTTCTTATGCACCTCGCGCGATCTTATGCTGAACGATTTGGCGGACGGCTGCACCCAGCTGTTGGACGATGACATCCGCGATTTGATGGCCTGCGAAGACAGCCTCGACTATGCCCCCAGCCACGGCGATGATCCGGCCTATATCGTATACACATCGGGCGCGACATCGCAGCCCAAGGGCGTGTTGCACGCGCACCGCGCAGTATGGGCGCGCCAGATGATGTTTGACGGCTGGTACGGCCTGCGCCAAGACGACCGGATGCTGCACGCGGGGGCGTTCAACTGGACCTATACCCTTGGTGCAGGCCTGATGGACCCGTGGACCAAGGGTGCGGGCACGGTGATCTACAACGGTCCCAAGGATCCCGGTGTGTGGCCGCGTTTGGCCAAAAAACATAATGCGACCCTGTTTGCCGCGGTGCCCAGTCTTTATCGCCAGATGCTCAAATACGCCGATCACATCGCTGAGGGTTTTGCCACCTTGCGCCATGGCCTGACGGCCGGGGAAAAACTGCCAGAAACGGTACGCGACAACTGGATCAAGGCCACCGGCAAGCCGCTGTATGAAGCCTTGGGCATGAGCGAATGCTCGACCTATGCCTCTTCATCGCCCACGGTGGCGGTCAAGCCCGGTTTTACCGGACGCCCTCAAATCGGACGCAGGGTCGCCATCTTGGTCAATGACGAAGGTTCGACCGACACGGTCGCGATTGGCGAACCAGGCCTTTTGGCACTGCATAAGGACGATCCAGGCTTGATGCTGCGCTATTGGAACAAAGACGCGCAAACCACCGCAGCCTTTCGCAAGGACTGGTTCCTCACCGGCGATACCGCAGCTTTGGATGAAGATGGTTATCTGGAATACCTGGGCCGTGCGGATGATTTGATGAATGCCCTGGGCTACCGCGTATCACCGCAGGAAGTGGAGGAAGCCCTCAGCCACCACCCCGACATCCAAGAATGCGCTTGCGCCGAAATTCAAGTGCGTGAAGACATCCGCGTCATCGCCGCATTCATCATCCCCCAGGGTGACGCCAAGCCGACGGCTAAATCCCTAAGCGATCACGCCAGTGCCCGGCTGGCGGTTTACAAAATACCCAAGGAATTTGTCTTCGTGAAGGCCCTGCCCCACACCGTCACCGGCAAAGTACAGCGCGCGAAGCTGGCAGCGCTATACCAAGACCTTAAACGAGGCTGAGTGTTGGCCCGCCGGATGCTTCTTCGGCTGATGGGTCGCGGTTGTTCACCAGCGCATCAAAGGCTTCAACCGGCATCGGTTTGCCGTACAGATAGCCCTGCAAAATATCGCAGCCCTGAGCGGTCAGCCAACTTGATTGGCCCTTCGTTTCCACACCTTCGGCGATCACCGTAAGGCCGGATCGCTGCGCCAACGCCAATACGGTGGTGACCAAAGACTTGCTGTCTTCACTGTCGGGCAGGTCCGCCACAAACATTTGGTCGATTTTTAAGGTGGAGAACGGAAAGCGTTGCAAATAGCTGAGGGATGAATAGCCCGTGCCAAAATCATCGATAGAGATTTTGACCCCAATACCGGCCAATTCATTCAGGGTGTTTTCGGCTTCTTTTGGATCTTTAATCAGTAAGCCTTCGGTGATTTCAATTTCCAAGGCTTCGGGTTCCAGGCCGTGAGTCAAAAGTGCGGTCTTCACGCTGGACGTCACATCGGAGCCGATCAACTGCACTGGCGAAATATTGACCGCCACGTGAAAACCGGGAATGGCATCACGCCACGTCCGGGCATGACGGCACGCTTCACCCAAGGCCCACTCCCCAAATTCGATGATCAGGCCGGTGCTTTCGGCAACCGGGATAAATTCCGCCGGACCAATGTGGCCAAGCTCACTATCGTGCCATCTCATCAGGGCTTCCGCACCGATGATACGCAATGTCTTGGCATCGACCAAAGGCTGGTAAACCAAGGAGATATCGCCGCGGCCATGGGCACCGGCCAAACGAGTCTGGATGGCAAGGCGCCGGGCGGACTCTTCTTGCATGCTCTTGGTGAAGATACGGTAGGTATTGCGGCCCCGATCCTTGGCCGCATACATGGCGACATCGGCCATTTGCAGCAAACTGGTGGCGGTGGCATCACTCGTATCAGCGAAGGCCACGCCAAGACTGATACCGACGTACAAACGATGACCATCGACTTCCAAGGGGCGTTCAAAGGCGCTGAGAAGCGTATCACAGACGAGGTTGGCGAGGTTTTTATCACCCCGGCACGGCACCACAATGACAAACTCATCGCCACCAAAACGACTGACCAAACTGCCGGATGGGGCTTTTTGATGGATCCGACCGGCGGCTTCTTTGAGGGCTTCGTCCCCGACCACATGGCCAAGCGTATCGTTGATGATGCGAAAATCATCCAAATCGCCTAAAATCACCGCAAAGGGGCCTTCGGGCTCAGTGTTGTCAAGCAACAAATTGTCAAGGCGTTCGAGCAACAAAACACGATTGGCCAAGCCCGTTAACGGATCGTAATTGGCCAAACGCTTGAGAC
>JAESUA010000044.1 GCA_016763255.1 Magnetovibrio sp.
GGATTGAGACCTCCCCACATAATTTAAGTGAACGAAAGACTCTTCATGACCGAGCAACTGACCCATTTCATCGACGGCGCGCGCACGCAGGGTACGTCGGGCAATTTCCAAGACGTTTTCAATCCGGCCACCGGCGAAAGCCATTCCCAGGTGCCCCTGGCCAGCGCGGCCGAAGTTGCTGCGGCCATTGCCTCGGCCAAAGCGGCGTTCCCGGCGTGGTCGGCGAAGGCACCTGCCAAGCGCGCGGCGGTGCTGTTCAAATACCGTGACCTGTTGATTTCCCACTCTGATGAAATCGCCCAATTGGTGTCCAAGGAACACGGTAAAACCCTGGACGACGTCAAAGGTGAGTTGGCCCGTGGTATCGAAGTGGTGGAATTTGCCTGTGGCATTCCGCATCTTTTGAAGGGTGAATTTTCGGAAAGCGTGGCGAGCAGCGTTGACACCCATTCGTTCCGTCAGGCTGTCGGTGTGGTGGCCGGCATCACGCCGTTCAACTTCCCCACCATGGTGCCGATGTGGATGTTCCCGGTGGCCTTGGCGTGCGGCAATACCTTTATCTTGAAGCCGAGCGAACGCGACCCGTCCTCGGTGTTGCGCATCATTGAACTGCTGCATGAAGCCGGTCTGCCCAAGGGCGTGTTGAACTTGGTTAACGGTGGCAAAGAAGCGGTTGATGAAATTCTCACTAACCCTGACGTCAAAGCCATCAGCTTCGTTGGCTCCACCGCGGTGGGTGAATACATCTATAGTGAAGGCTGTAAACACGGCAAGCGCGTGCAGGCTTTGTGCGGCGCGAAAAATCACATGGTGGTGATGCCCGATGCCGACATGGACAAGGCCGTCGATGCGCTGATGGGCGCGGCTTATGGTTCGGCTGGCGAACGCTGCATGGCGATTTCGGTTGCGGTTGCGGTGGGTGATAAAACAGCCGACGCGCTGATCGAAAAACTGTCGCCCAAGGTGCAAGCCTTGAAGGTCGCACCCTACACCGACCCCAGTGCAGAAATGGGCCCGGTGGTGACCAAGGAATCCAAAGAACGCATCGAAGGCTACATCCAGTCGGGCGTCGATCAAGGTGCAAAGCTGGTGGTTGATGGTCGTGGTTTGAGCCTGCAGGGTTACGAAAACGGCTACTTCGTCGGCGGCACCTTGTTTGATAACGTGACCACCGAGATGGACATCTATAAGGACGAAATCTTCGGCCCGGTCCTGGCGGTGGTGCGCACCGATGAATACGAAACCGCGCTGCAGATGGTCAACGATCACGAATATGGCAACGGCACCGCAATCTTCACCCGTGACGGTGATGCGGCGCGTGATTTCACGTCTCGTGTGCAGGCCGGCATGGTCGGCGTCAATGTGCCGATCCCGGTGCCGGTGGCCTACCACAGCTCCGGCGGCTGGAAGCGCTCGTTGTTTGGTGATCACGACATCCACGGCATGGAAGGTGTGCGTTTTTACACCAAGCTCAAGGCCATCACCTCGCGTTGGCCCTCGGGCATCAAAGAAGGTGCGGAATTCAATTTTAAGGCCGGCAAAGATCACTAAACTCAGCCGGTGCTTTACTTCAAATAAAAAAAGCCTTCCATTATGGGAGGCTTTTTTTATGGATAAAACTTGGCATTATTCGGGGTTGCGGGCACTGATCACCCACGAACTCGATGCCATGACGATGCCTTCGGTTTCGGTCTTTTGTGCATCAATGGCCGATGCCAAAGCAGTTTCGATTTGATCGCGCTTTTGTTCGGCTTGTTCACCGGCTTCACGAAATACTTCGCCTGCAGGCCCGATGGAAAGTTGAAATCCGATGGCGTCTTCAATGGTTTTGCCGACCAACACGGGGGCGTCAACACGTTCGAAATGGATTTCCTCAAAGCCAGCCGATTTCATCATCGCCGTGACCATTTCTTGGTTGGACATGGAAAACGGTCCGGGGCCACACGTCTGGGCGTCATCACCCGGCGGCGGTAGGTATTCGAGCACCACATCCTTGGCCATGCTGAGCCACGGATTATCAGTGCGATCGCGCCATACGATATGGGTCACGATGCCGCCTGGTTTTAAGGCTTTTCGCATGTTGCGAAATGCGGCCACGGGGTTTGAGAAAAACATCGTGCCAAATCGTGAAAAGACAAAATCATATTCAGGTTCGAACGGGTAAACCAGGGCATCACCGTTGATGAAATCGACGTTGGTTAAATGTTCCGCTTTTGCCTGTCTGGTGCCGTATTCTAAAAAAGTATCGCAGCAATCAAGGCCAAGTACGCTGCCTTGAGGCCCCACACGGTGCGCCAGTTTGATGGCTGTATCACCAAATCCGCAACCGATATCGAGTACTTTGTCGCCTTGTTTGACTTGAAGCGTCGGAAAGATGGCTTCGCTGTGATGGGTGAGGCCATCGACTAGGATGTGCTTGTATTTGACGAATTTTGGAACCAGAACTTCGTTCCAAAAATCAACGAATTCTGTATCACCTGCTGTATCATTGGGCATGATTTTGGCTCCTTAAACCGCGCGAAACGTCGATTGAAGTGCCCTTCACATGTGGCCACATTGGGGTGAATTCAACGCTCAATGCTTTATAAATATGGTGGTGTGCAGGCTGAGATGATTTCCGCCGGTCGGTCAGAGATGTTGCGAAAGCGATGCGGTTGAGTGCTGTCGAACAGGAACGAATCACCAGCTTTAAGGATGCGGGTCTGTTCACCGACGGTTAGTTCCACCTCACCGGCGACGATGATGCCGCCTTCGCTGGCGGCGTGTTCCAGCATGGTGTTGCCGGTGTCGGCACCGGGGAGATAGGTTTCTTGCAAAATTTGCAGGTTATGCGCCTTGGCGTTGCCCACTTGTTTAAAGGCGATGGTGCCTTTGTTGGGATCGTCGATCTTATAAAGACGCGATGTCAGGTCGATGAGATCAGACGGCGTGAAGAAAATATCATGGTTTTGCGCTTCTTCAGGTTTGAAAAATTCAGACATTGTAATGGACAGTCCGCCCAATATTTTGCGCAAGCTAGCCACCGATGGGCTGGAGTGATTTTTTTCGATCATGGAGATTTGGCCGTGGGGGACACTGGCTTTTTGCGCCAGTTGGCGTTGGGTTTAGTCAAGGTGGGTGCGGAGTTCACGTAATCTCGCACCAACGTCAAACTCATTCATGATCTGCCCTCGAATCGATGTTTTTGAGCTTTAGATCATAGGTGAGCATCAATTGATGCGCAACAGGTTCGAATTATTTTGCTCGATATATTGAGCAGTAATGTAGTCATAATTATCGAATATTGAGCAACGTGAAGGAGCCAGCCATGAGCAAGGCACAGGATTTAAAGCAACGTCGCGACGTCGCCATCGCCCAAGGCGTTGGAACGCGCACCATCTATGCCGACAAAGCCGACAATGCCCAATTGTGGGATGTCGATGGCAAACGTTATATCGACTTTGCTGCGGGTATCGCGGTGGTCAACACCGGCCATCGCCACCCCAAAGTCATGGCGGCGGTACAGGCCCAAGCGGAAAAATTCACCCACACCTGCTTTCACGTTGCACCCTATGCAAGTTATATCGATCTGGCTGAGCGCTTGAACCATATGGCCCCGGGTGATTTTGCCAAAAAATCCATGCTGGTGACCACCGGTGCCGAGGCGGTGGAAAATGCCGTTAAGATGGCCCGTGCCTATACCGGGCGTTCCGGTGTGATTGCTTTTTCCGGGGCTTTTCATGGCCGTACCTTGATGGGCATGGCGCTATGCGGCAAGGTCGTACCGTACAAAAAAAGCTTTGGCGCGATGCCGCCTGAAATTTATCACGCACCGTTCCCCCATCCGTTCCACGGGGTCACCACCGATCAGGCTTTTGACGAGTTGGAACGCATGTTTCGCTCATCAATCGACCCACAGCGTATCGCGGCGTTCATTGTTGAGCCGGTACAGGGCGAGGGTGGCTTTAATGTTGCACCGACGGAATTTTTGCAGCGCCTGCGGGCCCTGGCCGACCAGCACGACATCTTGTTGATCGCCGACGAAGTGCAATCTGGCATGGCGCGCACCGGTAAGATGTTTGCCTTTGAATATTCTGGCGTGGTGCCGGATTTGACCACCCTGGCCAAAGGATTGGCCGGTGGTTTCCCGCTGTCGGCGGTGACCGGTCGCGCCGATGTGGTTGATGCCGCCCCGGTCGGTGGTCTGGGTGGAACATATGCCGGTAATCCGTTGGCGGTGGCCGCGTCCCTGGCGGTACTACAGGTGATCGAAGAAGAAGATTTATGTGTGCGGGCGACAACCATGGGCGAGCGGCTCCAAGAACGCATGGCTAAATTTTCCCAGCGTGATGATATGCAGGCCATCGGCGATATCCGTGGATTGGGTGCGATGCTGGCCATCGAATTGGTCACCGATCGCCAAACCAACAATCCCGATGCTGCCCTGACCGGCGCGATCGTGGCCGAGGCTGAGGCCCGCAGCCTGATCATCTTGCCGTGCGGCACCCGTGGCAACGTCATTCGCTTGTTGCCGCCGTTGACCACGCCGTGGGAACTGTTTGATGAAGCGATGGACATTCTCGAAGCTTCGATCGAAGCCTGCGTTGCTTAAAAGGAAATTGATATGTCGAAAACTCTAAGCCCGCAAAGCGCACCATCGTTGTCAGCGTTTAACTGGCAGGACGTATTCCGGTTGGATGATCAGTTGAGCGAAGAAGAACGCATGCTGCGCGACGGGGCCCATGCCTATGCCCAGGATAAACTGCAGCCGCGCGTGATTGACGCCTACCGTGATGAAATAACAGACCCTGACATCTTTCGCGAAATGGGCGAAATGGGTTTGTTGGGCGTGACGATACCCGAAGAATACGGCGGCACCGGTGCAGGCTATGTGTCATATGGTTTGGTTGCACGTGAAGTCGAACGGGTTGATTCGGGTTATCGTTCGATGATGTCGGTGCAGTCCAGTTTGGTGATGTATCCGATCTATGCTTACGGCACCGAAGAACAGCGCCAAAAATATCTACCCAAACTGGCCAGTGGCGTATTTATCGGCTGTTTTGGTTTGACCGAACCGGACGCCGGGTCTGATCCGGCAGCGATGAAGGCGGTGGCCAAAAAGACTGCCGATGGTTATCTGCTCAACGGCACCAAAATGTGGATATCCAACAGCCCCATCGCCGATGTGTTCATCGTGTGGGCGAAATCAGACGCCCATGATGGCAAGATCAAAGGCTTCATTTTGGAAAAGGGCATGGCCGGGCTTTCAGCGCCAAAAATTGGTGGCAAGCTGTCCTTGCGCGCCTCGATCACCGGTGAAATTGTGATGGCTGATGTGGCGGTGGGCGAAGATGCTCTGCTGCCGGATGTCGAAGGCCTGAAAGGCCCGTTTGGTTGCCTCAACCGCGCACGTTACGGCATCAGTTGGGGGTGTTGGGGGCGGCGGAATTTTGCTGGCACGCCGCACGCCAGTACGGCATGGACCGCAAACAGTTCGACAGGCCACTGGCGCAAACCCAGTTGTTCCAAAAAAAGCTTGCCGACATGCAGACGGAAATTACCTTGGGTTTGCAGGGCTGCTTGCGCCTGGGCCGTTTGATGGACGAAGCCCATGCGGCCCCGGAAATGATTAGCCTAATGAAGCGTAACAATTGCGGCAAGGCCCTGGACATCGCGCGCATGGCCCGTGACATGCACGGCGGAAATGGCATTAGCGAAGAATTCCAGGTGATGCGCCACATGGTGAATTTGGAAACGGTCAACACTTATGAAGGCACGCACGATGTGCATGCCCTGATCCTGGGCCGCGCGCAAACCGGTTTGCAGGCCTTTTTCTAAGAAGGAATTTCATTGATGAAACCTCAACTCAATCTCATCGACGGCCAATGGATTGAAGGCGATAGTGCGTCTGAAAACCGTAACCCATCCAATATCAAAGGTGTGGTCTAAGCCGACCAGGCGGCGTTCCTCACATGGTCGATGACCTCGCCCCAAGTGCGCTCGGACCTTCTGGAAAAGGTCTCCAACACGATCTTGGCGCGCAAAGATGAAGTCGGTTTGTTGCTGGCGCGTGAAGAAGGCAAGACCTTGGTTGAGGCCATCGGTGAAACCGTGCGCGCCGCCCAGGTGTTTAAGTTTTTTGCCGGCGAAGCCTTACGCGTTGCCGGGGACGCCTATCGCGTCGCTGCGTCCCGACATCGATGTTGATGTCACCCGGGAAGCGGTGGTCGGAAATGCGATGCTGGAACATCCGGGCATCAATGCGGTGTCGTTCACCGGGTTGGTGCCGGTGGGCCGCGCCTTGGCGGTGAAGGCTGCGCAGGGGATGAAAAAAATCCAACTGGAAATGGGCGGCAAAAATCCGATGGTGATCATGGAAGA
>JAESUA010000045.1 GCA_016763255.1 Magnetovibrio sp.
AGGGCCGGACGCAGTCCATATCCAAGGGCCGGACGCAGTCCATATCCAAGGGCCGGACGCAGTCCGGGTCTATGGCCCGCAAGCCGTCAACCTTTTCACCGGCGCGCGCAAGCGCGGCAGCCATGGGGCAAAAGAGATCTCGTCCGTGGAAGGTGGCCGACAGATGTTCGGGCTGCAGGGTGATCTCAAAAACCTTACTTTGTGGTGTGGACCAACGCCGCAGAACATGTTCGAACAAACCGTTCAGCGGACCGACAAACCAGCGCCCGCCCGCAAACACGACGCCGGGTCGACGATTTTGCGAGCCCACACCTGGATCAACCACCGCCACAAAAATTGAACCCACAGGAAAATCATTGGCATGCGCCGCCAACAAAACAGAGCCCGCCCGCACATCATACGCCGGCACATCATGGAACAAATCGATAATGGGATGGTTTGGAGCTTGATCACCAAGGTCGGCAACAAGCCTCCCCTTCATCTGCCCAGTGTAAGGCAAACCGAAATCGCAAAAGAGGATAATGGGTGTAACGCTTATGGCCATGGCCTGATTATCGCGCCACGGGGGCGTATTGAAAACCCTTTACACACCCGCATAAAAAAAACGGCGCGACCATGACAGGCCGCGCCGTTATATAGCTTGAGGTTGGCTAAGCTTAAGCCGTAACGAAGGGGGCATCCGTCAGCATGGCGTCTTCGGCGGCTTGCTCACGTTGAGTCATGAGATCGGTCATCACCTTTTGAACCTTGCCAAAAGCACGGGCTTCCAACTGGCGCACCCTTTCGCGCGAAATACCGTAGTGCTGGCCCAGATGCTCCAACGTCACCGGATCATCCTTGAGGCGGCGCTCGATAAAGATGTGGCGATCACGTTTATCCAATTCGGCAATCGCAGTTTGCAACAATTCATTGCGCAGCCCACGCTCTTCACCATCTGCGGTGAGCTCTTCGGGTGAAGCCCCTTCGTCTTTCAATTGATCCTGAAATTCAACCGTTGAACCTTCGTCCTGGCCGACCGGAGCATTGAGGCTCAAATCCTTAGACGCCAGGCGACGATTCATGTTGATGATTTCATCGGTCTTCACGTTCAACTCATCGGACAGGCGTTGGGCCTGATCGGGGTTAAGCTCACCATTGTCGTGAATGCCCAAGCGCTGTTTGTGACGGCGCAGGCTGAAGAAGAGTTTTTTCTGCGCGGCCACGGTGCCCATTTTGACCATGGACCAGGAGCGCAAAACGTATTCGGTGATCGCTGCCTTAATCCACCACATGGCGTAGGTGGACAAGCGAAAGCCGCGTTCGGGTTCGAATTTTTTGACCGCCTTCATCAAACCAATGTTGCCCTCAGACACCAAATCGGCGACCGGTAGTCCGTAACCACGATAGCCCATGGCGATTTTCACCACCAAGCGCAGGTGCGAGGTTACCAACGAGTGCGCGGCTTCGACATCGCCCTCATCACGCCATTTTTCGGCGAGGGTGCGCTCTTGCTTGGCTTCCAGCACGGGATACTGCCACGCTTCCTTAAAATAGCGCGACAGGCCGTGTTCGGTTACAGCGGTAGGCAGGTTCGTGGCGGCCATGGCGAGTAATACTCCCAATAAACAATATGACTTTACGTCAAGAAGACGGAAATCAACGGCAAATGTGACGTCCCCGGTTGGAAACGTGACGGTTGGGCACGCGTTTACGCACCGGCACCGGTTTGAGTTCTGTCTGCAAAGAAGGGAGTTGCGCCAACAAGGCCAGCGCGGCCAAAGCAAATAAAAATGTGTTCAACACATCAATCGTAAACATGGCTATCCTCCAATCGAAGCAATAGTCTCGACGAGACTTGTCCCAAATCATTCGACCTCGTCCATAAAAGACGGACAAAGTGGCAATTAAATGGCAACTCGGTCTTCGGCAACCAACTAAAAGGATCTGAGGATGTTTCGACACTTGGCCCAACGGACCAGGTCTCCTCGATTGACCCTAGTTGGCTCCTCCGGCTGCAAAAAATTACCCGGACAAGCTTGCCCCGCCTTTTCCGGCCGGGGCACCGCGTGATCGCAACACCATGTCACAATCAAACGTAACCAGCCCCTTTACGGGCACCGATCAACGTTAATTTCGCACAATACCTCACCGGAGTCAAGGGTCTTAGCAGTCACACCCCTCACCTCCAAATAACAATGTTCATGAATATCATATGGTTAAGTAATCAAAAATACTCGCATAAACGTGATTAAAAAGGTTCTAGCCGCCCTCTTTTCAGAGACGATAAAGGGCGGTATGGTCCCTCTCACTTAAAATCTGCTGGAGACCCACGTGAGCACATCCCCCCATGGCACTCTGTCGGCCCCTGTACGGGCCCCTTTACGTGTTATCTTGGCCCAACCGCGCGGCTTTTGTGCCGGTGTGGACCGGGCCATCGCGATCGTCAAAAAAGCCTTGGAAAAATATGGCGCACCGGTCTATGTGCGCCATGAAATCGTGCACAACAAATACGTCGTAGATGAGCTCAAAAACCTTGGTGCGGTGTTCGTCATGGAACTGGACCAAGTGCCCGATGGCGCCCACACCATTTTCAGTGCCCACGGTGTATCCGATGCGGTTGAGGATGAGGCCAAGCGCCGCGACCTACCCTACATCGACGCCGCCTGCCCGTTGGTCACCAAAGTCCACAGCCAAGGCCAAAAGCACGCCAACAAGGGTGAGCACGTGGTGCTGATCGGTCACGCCGGTCACCCCGAAGTCGAAGGCACCTTGGGACGCATCAAAGGCACCACCTATCTTGTGGGCAGCGTGGATGATGTCGCCAAGCTTGTCATCGATAAAGACACTCACCTGGCCTACATCACGCAAACGACGCTCAGCGTGGATGACACCCGCCACATCATCGAAGCGCTGCAAGCGCGCTTTCCAGATATCCAAGGGCCGGACCTCAAAGACATCTGTTACGCCACACAAAACCGCCAGCAAGCCGTGCGCCATCTGGCCTGTTCCCAGCACAATGCCGATTTACTGTTGGTGATCGGCGGCAAAAACAGCTCCAATTCCAATCGCTTGCGTGAAATCGGTGATGATTGTGGGGTGCCCAGTTATTTGATTGATGACGCGGACGGCCTCGATCCGTCCTGGTTGGACGGCGTCAATACGGTGGGGGTCACCGCCGGGGCATCGGCCCCCGAAATCTTGGTTCAAGGTGTTCTCGACCGTTTAGATGAGTTGCGCGATACCACCGTCATCGTGATGAGTGGCATTGAAGAAAGTATGCACTCCAAGCTGCCGCCACAACTTCAAACGTAAGGTAGCTTCAAACGTAAGAGTAACTGCAGACTTACGACCAGCTTTGCAACACCGCTTGGGCGGCCAGACGGCCGGACTTAACCGCGCCTTCCAAGGTCGCGGGCAGGCCCGTATCGGTCCAATCCCCGGCGAGATAAAGGTTCTCACAGAGCGTTTGCGGGCCGGGGCGCTTGTGAAGCTCTTGGGGAGTCGCGGCGAACGTCGCCCGGCGTTCTTTGATCACCCGATACGCCGGGACCTCGGCACCTTCGCCCAAGGCCTTGGCGATCTCCGGCCACACCGCATGGGCAATGGAATCGGTGTCTTTATCCATCCACGCATCGGCCCCGCTGATGGTGACAGAGGCAATGTTTGAGCGTTGAAACAGCCATTCGGCTTGGCCACCAACCAACCCGGTCATGCGCGGGTGATCGACCGCTTTGCGCACCTGGTAATGTACGTTCAAAATGGCGCGACTTCCGGTCGGGGCTTTGACATCCGCGACCAAGTTCGCGACACTGTGATGGGGCACCGCCAAGATCACCGCATCGTCAACGCTCAGCACCTCTGCGGCTTTGGCGAAGCTGACGCAGTACACCCGCCCCTGTTCGATGTCCAGGGCCGTTATACGGCGTTGAAAATGCACATCAGCACCCCCTTCCGCCAATACTTTCAATGCGGGATCGACCAGCGCCGTACCCAGGCCGTGTGTCGCATACATCGGCTTGGCAAACGCACCGCCCTTGATCACCGTTTCACGCAACACCGCCCAGATCAGTTCCGCGGCGGCGTCTTGAGGGGCGGCGTTCAACACCGCCAAGGTCATCGGTTGCCAAAATTTATGGTACAGCTCGGATGTGGTATTGACGCACGCTGCCACCGTTTTGCCCCGACCATGTTTAAGCGCGAAGACGTCTTTAAGAAAACCAAGGGGTTTTAAGCCCGGCGGCTGGCGACTCTTGTCGAACAACCATTTGAGTAACGACAGCGTGCCCTTGCCGGTACCCAAATCAACGCACCACCGCTCGCCGCTCGCAAGGTCGAGAAAATCCAAGCCCCCGCGTTCGGCCTCAACCAATTGGCTGTGGCCGCCGGTCAGATGCAAAAAATCAAGCACCTCGTGATTGCCGCTCAGCAACAAATGGGTGCCATTATCGATGGTGGATTGCAGGGCTTGGTCATGAAAGGTGCGACAGCGCCCGCCCGCATATTTGGCGGTTTCGTGGACCGTAACGCTCGCCCCGGCCTTCGACAGGCGCACTGCGGCGGACAGCCCCGCGAGCCCCGCACCGATCACATGAACGCGACCTTTCATGCTCACAGTATACCGTGACGAAGCGCAAGCCAGAGCTTCTCCGCTTTCGCCACCCGCACCGGGGTTTGAATATCGCTCAGCCCGCGCGCTTCAAGTTTTTCCAAATAACGTCGGTAAACGGCCATCATGACCCGCGCCGGACGGGTTTTGACACGGCCCAACTCGCCAAGTGCAACACCGGCTTGGGCATAATGTTCGTGGGCGCGCGCCGCCAATTGCGACAACACCGCGCCGAGATTTGGATGATGCAGCACCACCTGAGGGTCATCGCTTTCAATGCCCTCCTCGGCCAACATACTTTGCGGCAGATAGAGCCGATTTCGTTCGGCGTCTTCGTCCAGATCACGCAAAATATTGGTGATTTGCAAGGCTCGCCCCAAATGATGGGCCAGCCGGTCCGAAGCCGGTCCGCTGAGACCAAAAACTTTGTCCGACAAGCGCCCCACGGCGCACGCCACGCGGTCCAGGTAAAGGTCAAATGCCGCCACATCAATCATCCGCACGACATCGTAAGCATCGGTTTGCATGCCGTCGATCACGGCCAAAAGGTCAGCTTTGTCCAAACCAAAACGTTCGACAATGGGTTTGAGGCAAACAACCGTCTGGGCAGGTGGGCCATCGCCGTACAGGCTTTCCACATCCCGGCGCCAACCTTCCAGGAGCTGCATCTTGACCACCGGATCGCCCGGTTCATCAGCGATATCATCGACTTCACGGCAAAAGGCATAAACATGGAACATTGCGTTGCGACGTTCTTGTGGCAACAGGCGTAGCGCCCAATAAAACGAGCTGCCCGACGCCTTTAAGGCGGGCGAGCTTGCGCAGTTGGGGGATGTTTCGGTGTTGGAATCACTCATAGTTGTCATGGATACACCACTCAGGCGTTCAACGCACCCCACACAAAGCACAAAGCCATCATCGGCTTGCTCAACTCCACCCGTTGGGCCACGGGATCTTGGCGGCGCAAGGCTTTGGCCAACCGCCTGGCAATCGCCAAAATGCCACCGGCTTCGCGCGCCAAAGCCTTGGAATGAATCGCGCCGGGCAACGGTTTTGCCTCTTCCAACAAGGCGTCCACGCCATCCAGCATCTGATCCAACACACCGCGCAACGCCGGTGTACATGATGAGGCTATCAAATCACCCTCTTTGATCCCCGCCGCCACCATCCAATCTAAGGGCACATAGATACGGTCCAACTCGATGAGATCATCTTTAAGATCTTGCAGATGGTTGAGAATTTGCAGCGCCGCACACAACGCATCGGAGGCCCGATAATCACCTTCGCAACCGCCCAACAAATCGATCAGGTAACGCCCCACCGGTGCCGCCGACAAGGCACAATAATCGATCAGGGCATCCCAATCGGCGGTGCGTGGGTGCTCCACATCCCAGACAAAAGCTTCCAGCAAATTTTGCCCGTGCTCAAAGCTGACACCTGTTTGGTTCAAACTTTGGTGAAGAGCATAGACTTTCGCCGACGGCTCGATCGTGCCGATTTTTAACTGCTCGTGCATAGACCACAAACTGCGCAATTTTTTAGCCGCACTTAGATCGGCGGCATCGGCCACGTCATCGGCGGCCCGGGCAAAGGCGTAATACGCCATCACGTGGGGGCGCGACCATGCCGGCAAGAGTTTAGAGGCAACGGGGAAATTTTCATCCCCAGCGCCTTTGGCTAATTCAGATTTTGGCTGTGTTTCGATCATGCCCACAATCAGCCGCCATACTTGGCCAGCCCAATCAACTCTCTATACTTTAATTTGAGAGGCTTTTCACTTTGGCCCGCAACACTGTCAGAAGGCCTTCAACCTTGCCGCCCTTGGAACGGATGACCGAGGAGAATTCTTTGCGTTGCGACTGGCTCATGGAGATGCCTTCGACATGAACATCGATGATTTTATAAATGTCAGATTTTGAACGCACCCGCCAATCGACACGGATCGGTGCGCCTCCCGACGGACGAGGGATTTCGGAAAACACCAGCGTATCCTTGCCCGGATCGGAAATTGTTTTGACCACTTTGATGCTGTCGCCGGAATACTGGTCGAAACGTTCGACATATGTGATCACCACATAATCCTCGAACAGTTTCAGGTATTCTTCCTTTTGCGCATCACTCGCTTTGCGCCAATAACGTCCCAAAACCCACCTGCCGATGAACGGTACATCAAAGTTTTGGCGCAACAAAATGCGGAAATGTTTAATGCGATCTGGTCGGCTTATGCCTTTTGCCGTTAAGGCGTGCACAGCTTCTTGCGCCAAACTTTTTACAAAGGTTTCAGCCGTGGCATCATTCATGGCAGCTGCATTTGCGGAAACGGGGGATACCCAAAAAGCCAGCGCCAAAATAAAAAATGCGACCAAAGTGGTACGACGAGTGATCATGAATCAGAGTTCCAAAACATTTATCTCATTGCCTTCTTAGAACCGCGCCCACAAGTCTTAAGATCAGACCATCCCATTGGTTCCAACTGATGCGGATAATAGGATTTAAACGCCCCTTTGGCAATTGCATGCGCGCATATTTATAGATCCATCACAAAGAGCTTATTCTTTGCCTCACCGCGTCCGTAAATCCTTGCAGAACAAGGCCTTGAAATTCAAACACAGGGCGCTTAACCAATGTTGGATGCGCCACCATCAAGGCCGCCGCACCTAATTCATTTAGACTACCTTTTTGATCGTCGGTCAATTTTTTCCAGGTGGTCGAACGTTTATTGAGCACCGATTCCCATCCCAGTTCATCAACCCAGTACTTCACCTTGGCGGCTTCAAGGCCATCAATGCGAAAGTCATGATAGGTGTGGGGGGTGCCTTGCGCCTGCAACCATTTCAGCGCCTTGCGCACGGTGTCACAGGTTTTGATGCCGTATACGGTGATCATAATTGATAACTTCCTTGGAGCTGTCTTTGACCTTATACCAAGCTGCATGAATAATGACCTATAGGGATCGCTTTCCAAAGGCCGTCGGGGCGGAGAAAATCCGCAGGTGATGTGGTTCATCATCAAGGTTTTTCGACACCCCCGTCGGCCTTTGGAA
>JAESUA010000046.1 GCA_016763255.1 Magnetovibrio sp.
AAGATCGGGCATGGAGCCGTGCGCGGTGACGCCATCGACTTCCCCTTCAAGCCACAACGCCCCCTTGTGACCAACAAATGGAAAGTTCGAGGTTGGTTCCGCCACGACGATGGCCCCGGCCGCGCCCAGCACGCCCTCAAGACCTACAAGATGAAACGCCCCCTCACAGCCCGTTTCCTCGCCCGCTGTGATGACCAAAACGACACCAGGGCCTTGTTCCAGAGTTTGGGCGATACTGGTGAGTGCGGTCACAAAAGCGGCGACGCCACTTTTCATGTCGCTGGTTCCGCGTCCATATAACTTGCCGTCAACAATATCGGCTGCAAACGGATCGACCGACCATTCCTTATGGCCCAAGGGCACCGTATCTATATGTCCGGTAAAGCACAGCGGCGGGCGCTCAGATTGTTCACCAATGCGCGCAACGAGACTGGTGCGTCCCGGCGCAAAATTGTGATAGGAAGTTCGAAAGCCGCTTTCTTCTAAAATTTTCCCGATATACTCGGCGCAGGACTGTTCGTTGCTATCCGGGCTGATCGTATTAAAGCGAACCAGCTGTTGTGTCAGTTTGACCGCATCAATTGATGTTCCGACCATTATTTTTTAATCCCTGATTTTGTGAATGAAAGCCATCAACCGAAATAGGCTTCATGCAACTCATCGTTTTGGGACAATTGGTCAGGCGTCCCCTCGGCAACCACACGGCCCTGCGATAGAACATATCCATAATGGGCAATCGCCAGGGTCTGATGCACATTTTGCTCCACCAAAAAAACTGTGGTTCCCTGCTCGTTAATCCGCTTGATGATGTTGAAATTCTCTCTCACGAACAACGGGGAGAGCCCCAGAGACGGCTCATCAATCAACAAAATTTTAGGATTGCTCATCAGCCCGCGACCGATCGAGACCATCGCCTGCTCGCCGCCCGACATGGTGCCAGCCAACTGCGTTTTTCGCTCAAACAGACGGGGAAAAATATCAAAAACCCGGTCCATCCGTTCCAGGACAATAGCCTCTGAAGTTTCCTGGAATGCGCCTAACCGTAAGTTTTCAACCACCGTCATCTTGGGAAACATCTTGCGGCCTTCGGGTATGCAAGCAATTCCGGAGGCAATAATATTGTGGGTTTGTAGCCCCACTAAATTTTTGCCACCAATTTCGATCTTCCCTTGACGTGGTTGGGTGAGTCCCAATATCACACGGATCAGTGTTGACTTACCGGCCCCGTTGGAGCCGAGAAGACACGTGATCTTCCCTGCCTCTACCTTCAACGACACACCTTGCAAAACATCGGCAGAATCATATGCAGCGTAGACGTCTTTGATTTCAAGGTTGTTTGCACTGCTCATCTTCATTCGACTCCCAAATATGCTTCCTGAACCAATTTATCGGAGGCCACCTCGCGGTAAGCGCCTTCGCATATCTTTTGGCCAAAATTAAGAACAACACAGCGATCCGTGACCCGTTCGATCATGCCCATTTCATGCTCAACCAAAATAATCGATAGCCCTTTGATTTTGTCACGCACCACCAAGATATCATCCATCAACTGGCGCGTTTCGTCTTCCGTCATACCAGCCGACGGCTCATCGAGAAGCAACAGCCGGGGATGGCTAATCAACGCCCGGCAAATTTCAATGCGCCGACGATCGATCATACCAAAGTTTCGCACGGGCTCCATCATGCGCCCCGCCAGCGGTGGATTGAAAATCGCCATAAGCTCTTTGGCTTGTTCAAAACTCTCCTGGAGATCGCGTTTTAAGGCCTTGCGTTGGAATATGTTGTACATCAACCCGTGGTTAAGGTTTTGATGATTTCCAATCATGATATTGTCGAAAATAGACAACTCCACACACAGGCGTGAGCGTTGGAAGGTCCGCGCGACTCCCGCCTCACATACTTTTTGAGCCGTCCAGTTGGTGATGTCTTGGCCGAGAAATTCAATCGTACCGCCAGTGGCCTCATAGATGCCGGTCAGCACATTGAACGAGGTTGTCTTTCCCGAACCGTTCGGCCCGATCAACCCCATAATTTGCCCCTCATCGACCTCCATATCGAAATGATCCAGCGCGACAACACCACCAAAACGTTTGGTCAACCCGCGAAAGGCTAAAACCTTGTCGTGTCCTTTAGTCATGTCAGCCCCTCCAGCCCGGAATGTATGCGCGCAACCCGCGTGGCAATAACCCCTGTGGCTTAAACACAAGAATTAAGATCACCACAACAGCAAACAGGAGAAAACGATACTCCTGAATAACCTGAAGCTTTTCCGGCAACAAAATGACCAGACCAGCGGCAACGACAGTGCCCCAAGGGCTCCCCATGCCGCCCAACAAAACAATGGACAACAACATCAGCGAGTCTGAGAAGGCAAAGTTAGACGGCGCTATAAAGCCCAGCATCATCGCAAAGACCGCACCGGACATGCCGATCAGAAAATTGCCCATCGTGAACGCCGTGACTTTCCAGCGTTTGATGCTGATGCCGAAACAAGCCGCAACCGTTTCATCAAGACGAACCGCATCCAGGTTAAGCCCAATCCAAGAGCGTTCAACGCGTCGCATTAGGATAAATGCCAATACGGATAGCACCAGGGCTATGGCGACATAATTGAGGTAAAACGACAGCTCAATCTCATCACCGATTTCAATGTTGGAGTTGAAATCCCAGCCCAGGATTTCCATACCTGGAACCTTCAATCCCTGAGCTCCGCCAAGGGTGTCATTCACTTCCAAGAACGTCTTGAACAAGATCGCAAAAGCGATCGTCACCACTGCGGCATAATGGCCCCGCGTGCGCAACATCGGCAAAATCAGAATGGACCCAATCAAGGCAGCCATGATGCCACCAATAACCAAAACAATTAACGGAGACAATCCCGTGTTCTGGTTAAGAACCGCCGCCGTATAGCAGCCTATCCCGAAAAACGCCGCTCCGGAAAAATTCACCACTCCGGTATAACCAAGCTGTATATTAAGGCCAAGGCAGGCCGTAAGATACAGCATCACCGTTGCAATCATCAACAGTGAGAAATGGTCTTCACGAAACCAAAATATGATCACCAACACGGCCACCAGGACAGCGCTATTCATCATCGATTCGTTGCTGGAAAAAGCGTTAGAAATGCGTTCAGAAATCCCCGTCCGGGATGCCAAGACCACCGCAGCGCCGCTCAAGGCGATAAGCCCGATGATCCCAGTTTCTGACTCAATTGCAATGAACGTAATTGTAAATATCGATCCCAGTACAATTGCGACAAGACCGATCAACATATCTTTTGATGTATCCATGTTGTTAATCACACCCTCTCACTCGACTTTTCTGCAATCAGACCGGTCGGACGCCACACCATCAAGGCGATGACGCCACCAAATGCGAAGACGTCCTTGTAGGCACTGGAAAATGGTAAAGCGACCGCGCCCACAGTCTGCAGCGCAGCAAACAAAAACCCACCGAGGATGGCACCATAGATATTGCCCAGTCCGCCAATGATCGCGGCGCTAAATCCAATAACGCCTAACAAAAGCCCCATACTGAAATTGATCTCGTTGTAATAAAGCCCGTTCATGACGCCAGCAAAGGCCGCCACTCCGGATCCCAGCGCAAATGTCAGCAGTACGGTGAAGGTGTAATTAATCCCCATGCACTTGGCCGTTTCCTCATCCTGCGCGACAGCTCTGATCGCCAACCCCATTTTGGTTTTGTTGATCAAAACGTTAACGCCGATGATGACGAGCAAACCACCAATAAACAAAATGATGCTATCTGCCCGCAGGGTAAACGAACCAAACGCCCAGGAGTCGGTTGGCAATAAATAAGGGAATGGCTTCGGGTTAGATCCATCTGGATAAAACAGACGCACCGATTCACGCAGCACCGTTCCCAGCATTAAGGTTATCAAAAGAATGTTGAGCGGCGGCGCGGACTTCAACGGCAAAACAAGGTAGCGCGCGATGACGGCCCCCAATAACGCCATGGCGCCAACGGCGACAACCAAGACCCCGACTAACTGCACGAAGGCATTATCAATACCCACCGCAGACAATCCAAGATAAGTGGTGAATCCGACAAAGGTGCCAACCATCAACACATCACCATGTGAGAATTTGACGACATCAAGAACACCAAAAAAAGCGTAAAGCCGACGGCAACGAGGGCATACATCATGCCCAACATCATACCGTTTACGACAAACTGTCCCAGCAGGCCCGCATCCATAGCCACCCCTAAGCATTTCTAAAATTTAATAAAAAGATACTCGCTCGCTTCCGGTCCGGCATCAGCCGAACCGGAAGACGAAGTCGATTTATTTCAGGCCCGTCAGCTTACGCTTTCCGGAACCATATTCACTGTCTTCCCAGACAGCCCATTTGCCGTCCTGCGCCACATATTTAGTGATGGCGGCAACCGTGTTCTGACCGTACTCATCAAACGTAATCTTGCCGACAATGGAATCTCTATCAGCGGTCTTATTGAGAGCCTTGCGGACCTTCTTACGATCGGGTCCAACTTTTTCGATGGTGTCGAGAAGCAGGTTCATAGCGGCAAAAGCAAAGGGGCCGTAAGCTTCGGGATTTTCCGAATAGCCCTGTTCTTTATATTTTTTGACGAACATTGCGCCGCCGGGCAGCTTGTCGATCGGAGCGCCTTCACGAAAAGCCACGGTGCCTTCTGAGAGAGGCCCCAAACCCTTGAGGTATGCCTCGGACATAATGCCTGATGTGCCCTGGAATCCAGCCTTAAGGCCCAGTTTCTCCATCTGCGAACGGATGCGCACACCAATGGGCGTCAAGCCGCCAAAGTAGATGACATCAGGGTTCAAGGATTTAGCCTTTGTCAGTTCAGCGGTGAAATCTTGCTGTTCGGACGTCACACCAAAGGTCGCGAGGATCTTGCCGTCGGTCTTAGCCAGGGCTTCGCTGAAGTACTTGTTGTGGCCTTTTCCGTAGTCGGTCGTATCGTGGATGACCACCCATTTTTTATAACCAAGGCCTGCCATAAAGTTGGCGGCCGTATCATTTTGGTTGATCATCGTACCGTTGACGCGATGAACTTCCTTATATTTGTTGCCATAAGTAACGTCCGGCAACACCGCAGCCCAAACGATAACGGGCAGGCCAAATTTTTTGTAAACGTCCACGGCACCGATCGCCACTGCAGAGCAGTAATGCGTCACGCCGCCAATAATTTTTTTATCAGCGGCTGCCTTGGTCGCTACTTGCACGCCTACGTTTGGTTTGCATTCGCTATCCAGCGCAACCAGCTCGTATTCGTATTTCGCATTTGCGTCGGCATTGCGCAGCTGCACCGCCAGATCTGCGGAATTACGACCGCCGATGCCGTTCGCCGAAACGCCACCCGTCAGCGGAGCGATAAAGGTAACTTTTACCTTTTCCTTGGCTTGGGCAAGTCCGATCCCTGCGGAAAGGACCATGGTTAGTGCAATCGCGGAAACGACTGATTTTTGAATAACTTTTTTCAAGATATATAGCTCCCTATAGAATTTGAAGGTCTGTGGGGTGTTTGTAGATGTCGCCACCTTCACCTCTTTCCATGCAGGTCGAGCGCGCCCATAACTCACCTCAATAGGCCAGCCGACCGACAACACACATCGTTGCTGCACTCTAAGATGGTAGCTGCCCGCAGGTCAAGTAACTTAACTAATATGAATTGTTATTGCCTAAATTTTAGGTTTTTGCCCTAGAAAGTCGGTGGTGTATTGACCCATAAAATTCGGGTCACAACCTTTCCTAGATTGCGGTATCCATGGGGGAGGTGGGAAAAAAAATGAAAGGAATCACCTTGTTCGAGGTGATACACCTCACCATCCACCTTCAATTCCAACACCCCTTCCAACACGAAACCAACTTCCTCGCCTTCGTGAGTGATGGGGCCGGAGCTGCCGCCACCGGGACTGACGATATGGATTGCGCCATAAAGGAGGTGGCCATCGGAATTGGGGATCAAGGATTCAAGTCTGACACCCTCACCCGGTCGAAAGGCGCTCACCTGAATGACTGGACGCGTTCCCGCACGTGCGACGACGGCTTGCTCATTGTCGATAAAAAGCGCTGAAATGGACGTTCCCAAAACACCGACGATGCGATGAAGGAGCTGGAGAGACGGTTTGACTTTGTCATTTTCAAGTTTTGACAAAAACCCTTCGGAACACTCAACCTGCTTGGCTAGGTCAGCAAGCCGTAGCCCCTTGACCTTGCGCGCATGACGAAGTTTTACCCCGATCGGAAGAGTCGAATCATTCATCAGCGTCATTCCCTAAGTGTCACAAAGCCCATCTCAATACGCACGCACCGAAAACGATGTTCCTAGACATGGACTAAATCTATTTTACGAAAATGCCAACAATTATTCACACCCATAATAGAATGAAGCCCGCACGACTTCAAAGTCTGGCAAGCCCCTAATGCCTTGCCAATTTGATAAAATCAGAATCGAAGCCAGTTGGCCTAAGGATAAGAAAATTTGCGTTGACCTTGCGGTATCCTATTTATACCAAGCTGCATTAATAATGACCTATAGGGATCGCTCTCCAAAGGCCGACGGGGCGGAGAAAATCCGCAGGTGATGTGGTGAAGATGTCGCGGCGAGATATTAAATCGAATGGTATGTTTTCTGTAGCCCAAGAATAAGGACAGAACGAGAACGGATAAGACCCAAAGTGTAAACACAGGGCAAAAAAGTATAAACACGGCGTGATGGGAAAAGAAAAAGCCCCCGGAAACTTCAACGTTTCCGGGGGCTTAGATTGGTGGGCCGTGACAGGCTTGAACTGTCGACCTAGTGATTAAGAGTCACCCGCTCTACCAACTG
>JAESUA010000047.1 GCA_016763255.1 Magnetovibrio sp.
GGGCGTCGTCAACCGCGTCTTTTGATGCCCCGCATCACGACACCGCGTTTTCCTAGCCGAAAACCTTGAGGAACCGTCCATATAGGTCATTATTCATGCAGCTTGGTATAAGCCGCCTGCAATATTGGTATAAGATCCATTGCCGAGGTAACCGCCCATGGTGTTGCCAAGGATCTCGCCAATCGGGCCACCGATTTTTTGTCTGATTTTTTTGGAGGCGTAGTTGCCGATGGCTCGACCCGCAACATTGCCGACGACGGAGCCCAGCGTCGCGCCAACGGCGGGCCCTGCGAAGGAGCCGATGAAACTGCTGGCAAGACCGCCCAGGGCCGCACCGAAAAAGAATTCAGGCAGACCCGTGTCGGGGTTGATGGAGCCGCCATCGGTGATGCTGTGCAGAAGCTCGGCCTCGGCGGGAGTGATGTGAGCCAAAATCGTATCGCCATTACGGCCATGTCGACGCACCAGTTCGGCGGCGGTCTTCAGCGTCGTTTCCGTTTCACCGCCCGGCTTCATCACGCCATCAACGTTGAGCTTCGTGCCTTCCTGGAATTTGCGGATAGCGTCGAACAATGCCCGGTCGGGCACCTTTCCGGCATAAGACCTAGATGGTGCAGATGCGGGCAGCGAACGCAGCACTCCTGCAGGTAAACATACCCTTGAAGAAGACTAAGCAGCACCTCACGTTAAGTAAGGTGTTGCCAGAACTTACATTATTTTTGTTAGTTTTGGATTTAGGCCCGAACGATAGATTTGATTTTCGCGCGACGCTGATTGGAGCGTTGCGCAATTTCGTTGTCCTGGTCCTGAATGGCGGTGCGCGCCAATTCCATGATGTCGCCACCGAAAGACTGGTCTAATCCTTCGTTCGGCACACGTCTGTTCGAACTGATGGTCCCGTCTTCATAGGTGACATTGAACATCACGAATGCGGCGCTCTTGCCTTTGGGTTTCTTGCGAGCCAACGGCACGTCTCCATTTTGAAGGGGTTAGATTCTGATTGTTCAATCAGGTGGGTCTGTTTGTTCAGACGGGCCGTGAGGCTCAAGCTGGTCTTGCGCGGCTGTTTTTTTTCAGCTGGGCAAAATCGCAATTGGGCTTTCTAGCCATCAACATCTTTTTGGATGTAAGCATTTGTATCGGCTTGGCGCAAAGCCCGTAGGCGCGCGATGCCGGATACTGAGCGGTCGTAAAATTCGCATAAAGAAAGCCGCCGCCTCCAATTTACATTGGCGGCAGCGGCTGACTAAATTAGTCGATCAACTTCAAGTCTTCAGCGGAAGACTTGCCGTTTTGACCAGCCTGAAGTTCATAAGAAACTTTTTGGCCATCGTTCAATGCGCCAATGCCAGCGCGTTCAACGGCAGAGATGTGAACAAACGCATCGCTCGTGCCATCATCAGGCTCAATAAAGCCAAAACCTTTGGTGGGGTTGAACCATTTTACAGTACCAGTAGCCATTGTTATTTTCCTTCTAACAGGCGTCATAATTGCAGACCTCAACACCACCTGGTGGCGCGGTCCATTTAACGATCATCATGTCAGGGTATAACTAAGCTAAGCAGCGTACCGATCATTTTAGGTAAGCCAGAACATATGAAGCGTATATGCGGATATAGAGGCAACGCCCCACTAATGTCAATAACTTTGCATCGCTCAAATGTGAAAAAGACATTTACCGCCCCATATGTGCCGACGATAAACTCTTGAAAATTTAGTAAAACATCAATAAATACAAGATGTTGACAGACACACTACAGCAAGAACTGCTCAAAAATTCGTATGCAAAATATTTGGAGTTCTCAACCCAACGATAGGGGCGGAACCTCACGTTAAATGATGTTAGGTGTCCCCGAAACTCCCTGCCATCCGCAATTAAGAGAGCTGTTTAATAATGATAAAACAATAATGGCCGGGCTTATTGCCCGGCCATTATATAAAAATTATCGCTAAATCAATTAACAGTACAAGTGTGTTTATCTAACGACTTAGTAAGAATCCACTTGGTTTGTTTTACCGTCCAGCTTTTTGGGCCGCACTTTCTACCCAACCTTCAAATTTAGTATGGTCCCAAGTATAAACAGGATGCCCGCCAAGGCTAAGCCACTTTGGGCCGCATGGCTCCTGGTTAGGCAAGCAAATGCCAAAAATGCCCTTCTTTTGGAAGACGCTCTGTTCGAGCTCATATTTACACCATTGGCGAGTTGAAGTTTTAGCACCGAGAAGAAAGCAAGAGACACTGGTGTTGGCTAATCCATTATCAATCAGTTTCCTGATTTCTCCATCACCTTTGGTCTTAGCCTCTTCCCATAAAGATGCATCGTAAAACCCTGTTTCTTTTGTAGGTTTAAATTGTCCTGAATTCCTGATGATATTTGCGTTCATAATGTCATCATAGTGAAACGAAAAAAATACCTGCCTTGCCATAAGTACCCCCTTATAAAGTAGAATCTATCCGCGCATCAAAAAACTGAATAGAACCACCATAACGATAAGAAGGCTCCAGTAAAACCACATTACGGACCAGGAGCCTACTGTCTTAATATGTCCATCAACAACACTGTTATAACGGGTAAAATTCATATCGAATGGCTCTGTGACTTCGCCTTTTCTAACAGCATCAAAGAGTTTTCTGAACAATCGCTCCAAACGGAGATATTTTGCATCAAGCAATCCAAAGGTAAAGATCGATATGCAGGATGCAGCAGGTAGCAATGGAGAAGGGCTTGCGGCTGCGCCAACGTATGCAATTACAGCGACAGCAATAGATCCCGTAAGGGATTTCAGCATAAATGAATTTGAAGCCATCCGAGAGATAACCGCCTGGATGGCTTCTAAGTAACGTATCTGAGTTTCATTATATTCTTCCATAGAAAATCCAATTTACAAAATATTCTTCCATAGAAAATCAAATTTACGAATTACAGTGACAGCTTACTTAAAACTTAATTCCCGATTTTCGCCCCTACAGCCCCGCCAACACATCCTTGATGGATTTGCCGGTGGTGGTGGCGATCTTGGCTTCTAGCAGACGATACGCCGATACGGCTTTGGTGAAGTTCAACTCGGCCGCCGTCATGGCGCGCAGGTGGTTGCCGATGGGGACTTTTTGGCCTTCTGAGTAGCGTTGCTGGGCATCCAACAAAACCAAGCGTTCTTCCTGCAAGGCCTTTTGCGCCGTTTCTAGCACCGTCCAGGCCTCACTGCGGGCTTTGGCCAGATCGCTCGCAACACCTGAAGCTGTCGCAGCCGGGGCGTTGAGCGGTGCCTCGGGCGTGACCATCAAATTATCCAGGAACTCGACCCCGGAAAGTTCTTCCAAGCGCACACGCAGCGTTTGGTTTTGCTGGGTCAACGCGGCACGTTGCGCGCTTTTGTCTTTTTGGGCTTGTTGAAGCTCGGCAATTTTTTGCGCTGCGGCATTATTGCGCTGGGCCCGGGTGACGGCAAAAAATGCCCCGGTCAGCTGTTCATCAGCGTATTGCACCGCCAATTCTGACGCGTGCAGATCGTAAAACATCCCCAAGGCTTGCAGCACCTTATCGTTATCAGCACCGGTCATCTGACTAATCAGATCGACATCGGTCTGCGGCATTTCGGCGCGCGCGTCATTAACTGTCAGCGCAAAGACCGCCAAAACGGCAAATATCATACGTTTCATCATGGTTTTCATGACTGGGGGCCCCTCATTTGCCGCTTCTCACGAACGAAAAGAACGAAGTTCCGTCCTGATAGGCGTTGCTGGAAACATAACGCCCGGCGGCCATGAACATCTTGGGGTCTTGATAGCCAGTCAGGCGCAAAACATCCTTGCTGTCTTTGTCGTAAAAGACAAACACCGGGGTGGCGCGCACACGCATTTCCTGGGCGTATTCTTTTTCGGATTTGGTTTCACCCTTGTGCGAGACGACGTCCAAATCACCCTTGATGTTGAGCTCAAACATCACGAACGTATCGTTATACTGGGCAGAAACCTTGGGATGGGGGAATACCCGTTTGTGCATTTTGGCGCAGTACGGACAGCCGTTAAGGCTGAACATGATGACCACATTTTTGCCTTCATCGGCGGCCGCTTCGACCTCTGCCGGAATGTCATAGTCCATCGGTTCGATGATGAACTCAACAGCCCTCGCCGTGTGCGGTGCCAGCGCCATTGAGACCACAAAAACCGCGCCAAACACGGCACGCAAAACTGTGCGCATAAAACTCCCCCCTCTTAAAATCAGATCGCCGAAACGCGGCCCTTAGGCTGCACCGACAAATTCAAAACCTGCATCTTCCACGGCTTGTTGCACCGTGGCTTGATCTGCACCATCAACCGCCACGGATTTTTCGTCAAGATTTACATCAACGGTTGCGCCGGGGGCGGCATCAAGGATGGCATTGGTCACCGATTTGGCGCAGCCACCACAGGTCATGCCAATCACTTTATAAGAATCGCTCATCAAAAAACCTTTCGCAGCTCATCGCTGCCTCAAAATATTTCATTTAATCATTCAATACAAAGTCTTCAACCCTTTGGCAAAACTAAGCCTTCAACCCTTTGGAAGGTCAAGAATTAACGCGATAAATCCTCACGTCATCACCACATAAACTGTCGAATGGCCGAAATATCAGGTTTTGTTTTGGCAGATATCATAACACCTTCATTTTCGACAATTTCCACAGCCGCACAAGGTCTGCGCGCGTTGGGCGGCGGTTCAACGCGACTGAAACCAAGCACAAATTCTCTCGACAAAAGTCTCACCTCTTCATCCTTTGCCAGCCATCGGGTTTTGATCGCCAGGGAATTTGTCCCCGCCCTCCTCGCGGCTTCGGTTTTCATCGGCGACAACATCATTGGCATGTTGAAAAGCCTAGCTAAAACCATTGAATTGGCTGGTTCGGCGCTCACTTGGACGGATGCCAATGTTTATGTCGCTTCCGGCACTCGATTAAGCGTCGGCAATCTTTCCGCTGACGTGAAACGCACTTTGGGCCGATTGGCAGAACTGGTCGCCAAGGCCGAGGTCAACAACGGCAACATTTTGTCGAGCACCTCAAGAGACCTGAGCCTTCAGACCTCGGCCTACGGTGGCAAAATCAACATCACCCCACAGGCCTTGGATCTTGCCGCATTGGGCTTGGAAAATTTAAATCTGCACTCACCCGAAGGCGTTAAAGACGCCGTCCGCCGTTTCAAAACCGCCGTTGTGACGGCAACCCAAAGGGTTGAAAACCTCCGCATTTTAGACCGCGCCCTTAACGGCACCGGTTCTCAGGCAAGTGCCCTCAACGGCTTAAGAGCCAGCGGGCTTTCAGAATTGCGCGGCGTGTTGGTCAACGTCTTGGCTTAATCCGCTTGTCCACTTGCATGGCGTTTGAGGCGGTTTTTAAGCACCGTGGTCACCGGCACAATGACAATGCCACGTTGCTGAACGTCAAGCATCCAGGTTTTCAAGACTTCGATGGTGGCATCACGTGGATGGCCGATGGCGATGGCTTGGCCGTGTTTGCGCGCCAGCCTTTCGACTTCACCCAGTTGTTTTAAAACCTTTGCAGGCACGTTGTCGTTGTCGAGGAACACGTTGCGTTCCAACATTGGCATGCCCAGTTCACGCGCAATTTTTGGCCCCACCGTGCGTCCCGACGTGCGGCTGTCGAGGAAAAACAAACCGCGTTTGTTGATTTCTTCCAACACCGCGCGCATGCCGGGTTCGTCCTCGGTAAAGCGGCTGCCCATATGATTGTTGACACCGACAAAACCTTCGAAGCGATCCATGCCCCAATTGGCCAGCGCGCGGATTTCAGTGGCCGGCATGGCACGCAGCAAAACATTGGGACCGGCATCAATTTGGGCGTTGGAAGGTTCCATCGACATATGCAGCATCAATTCATGGCCTTGGCTGCGGGCGGCCTGGGTTTGGCGGGGCAAATCGTCGGCATAGCTCATGAACGAAAGGGTCAACGGCCCTGGCACATCGCGCCACATGCGTTGCGAACGTTTACGATCGACCCCCATATCATCAATGACGATGGCAATTATCGGCGCACCTAAGGGCACATCCACGGGCGGCGTAAACGCCAAAGCATTTTGCATCCACAAGGGCTGAGGGCCGCTGGGTGGCGCAGGCTCTAGCCGCTCTGCCGGCTCGGGAATTTTAGCCACTTGGTCTTGCTGAACGTCCAACACCTTATCAGGTTTGGGCTCAAGTTTGGGCTCAGGTGCCGGTTCATACACCTCTTCAAGTGCCTTTTCCTCATAGGCGCGTTTGTCTGTCGCGCCATTGGGCTCGGGCAAGATGACACCACGCAAACTATGGGTTTTCTGGATCACCCCGGATGGCGGCGAGATTTGGTTGGTGAGTTGGGGCAGCGATTGAGAGTTGCCACCAAACAGAGATTTTGCCCCCCAATATCCACCGCCGACGGCAAGGCCCAAGACACTTATAAAGACAATCGTGGGCAGCACCGGCAATTCGAGATCGAGTTTGGAGACCCGAAAGGTCAGTGCCGCGCCGCTGTTCCATGGTTTTTTCAGCCAATCAAAACGAGCCGACGCCTTGCGCGCCAGATGTTTGGCGGCGGTGCGCTTGGCATGGACCTGCGCCTGTGAAGCCACATGTGCCTGGTCGCGACCCGCTTTGGCCTTACGTTGCGGCTTACCCCGGCGCGTTGGGCTTTGCACTTGAGATTTGCTCAATTTGCGGGTCACGAAACACTTCCGGCTGCGACGTTTAAGTTAATGACGAATCAAGTCGGTAGCCTCCTACGCCAAGCCCTATCCGTCAATCATCACCATCACTTAAGAAAGATTCGCCCGCCAAGCCTTCAAGAATGGGGCAGTCGGGACGATCATCGCCATGACAGCACACTGTGAGGTTTTTCAGCGTATCGCGAATGCTTTGCAATTCTTGAATGCGGATCTCGATGTCTTCAATGTGCTTCAACGCCACGGCCTTCACATCGCCGCTGACGCGCTGCTTATCGCGCCATAAATCCAGCAAATTGGCCACATCATTGACCGAAAAGCCCAAGTTGCGCGAACGTTTGATGAAGCGCAACGTCTGCACATCGTTACCCGAATAGTCGCGATAGCCATTGTTGCTGCGTGCAGCCTTGGGGATCAATTCGATCGATTCGTAATAACGGATGGTTTTTGCCGACACATCCGAGAGTTTTGCCACTTGTCCAATGTTCATGATCGATCTCCTATTTTCCAGCGTTTCAGCAGCAACGAACTGGTCACCACCGAGACACTGCTCATGGCCATGGCGGCACCCGCAATGGCCGGACTTAAAAAGCCACCCGCCGCCAAGGGCAACGCAATGACATTGTAAATAAAGGCCCAAAACAGATTTTGACGAATTTTTGAAACCGTTGCGCGCGATATATCCAAGGCCCCCGCGACCAATTCCGGCGCACCACGCATCAAGGTGATGCCCGCCGTATGCATGGCCACATCGGTGCCGGTGCCCATGGCGATGCCGACATCGGCTTGGGCCAGCGCGGGCGCATCATTAACCCCATCACCAACCATGGCAACATTGTGACCTTCGCTTTGCAAACGTTCGACCTCACCGGCCTTGCCATCTGGCAACACCTCGGCAATGACATCCGTCAGGCCAAGTTTTTGCGCCATGGCTTGGGCGGTGCGCGAATTGTCGCCGGTCAGCATCACCGTGCGGATGTTCATGGCCGCCAATCCGGCAATGGCCGCTTTGGCGGTTTCTTTGGCCACATCGCCAACCGCGATATAACCTTGCAGCCCCGTATTTTTGTCAGCCACCCACACCACGGTATTGCCCTGGGTTTCCAGGTCTTGTGCCATGGTTTCATGATCCGTCGTGGCGATGGCGTTATCACTCATCAAGGCACGGTTGCCTATCAAA
>JAESUA010000048.1 GCA_016763255.1 Magnetovibrio sp.
CCACCAAAACGCCGAGCCGTCCCATGCCTTGATGCGCGAAGTGGCGAAAAATGGCCCCTGGTCAAAGACACTGAAACCGCTGCTGCGCAAAGCCCCGGTGGCCGATGCGGGCGCTTATTATGATTGGCTGCAGCCCCATATCGACAGCCTCGACATTTGGCAAACCACCTACGCCCAGATTCTCGACGGTGAAGATGCGGTCTTGGATTGGATTGGCTCGACCGCTCTAAAGCCATTGTTGGAAGCCCTGGACGACGATTCGCGCATAGCCTACCGCGATGCCTTGGCGACTAAATTGCGCTATGCCTATCCGAAAAGGGCGGATGGCAGAACCCTATTTTCCTTTCGCCGTCTGTTTGTGGTCGCGCGCAAAGCTAAATAATGTTGCGGCTTGGCGATCTTTGCCTTTTGGACATTTTTCGCGTATATTGTGCAATGCAGCATAAGTGAGGCCCAGTATAAATGAGGCCGCATATATCAGGGATTTTGACATGAGCACACACCAACCGATCGACATCGATGGCGCCATGCGCAAGCTGACCGTGCCCGACATCCGCGCGCGCAAGCGCCGTGATGGGGCCCGGCCCTTGGTCTGTTTGACCGCTTACACCGTTTTGACCGCCCGCCTTTTGGATGCGCACACCGATTTATTGTTGGTGGGCGATAGCCTCGGGATGGTGATTTATGGTCTCGACAATACGGTCGGGGTGTCTATGGACATGATGATTGCCCACGGCCAAGCGGTGATGCGCGGGGCCAAGCGGGCCTGTGTGATTGTCGATATGCCGTTTGGGTCCTATCAAGAAAGCCCCGAAGTGGCGTTTCGCAACGCCGCGCGGATCATGAAAGAAGTCGGCTGTGCGGGGATCAAAATCGAAGGCGGCGTGGAAATGGCCGCCACCGTCAAATTTATGTCCGAACGCGGAATTCCGGTGTTGGGCCATGTTGGTTTGATGCCCCAGTCGGTCAACACTGCGGGTGGCTTTAAGGCCCAGGGTCGCGACCAAGACCAAGCCGAAAAAATCGTCGCAGACGCCAAAGCGCTGTCCGCTGCGGGGGCGTTCGCCATCGTGGTCGAAGGCACCATGGAACCCATTGCGCGGCGCATCACCGATGAGATCGAGGTGCCGACCATCGGCATCGGCGGATCTCCGGCGTGCGACGGGCAGATTTTGGTGACCGAAGACATGGCCGGGCTGTTCACCGAATTCAAACCCCGGTTCGTCAAACGCTATATGGATTTGGGCCGGGGCTTGGCCGAAGCCGCGCGCCAGTACGCCGAAGAAGTGCGTTCCGGTGCGTTTCCGTCTGCCGAGCATTGCTTTGGCGTGAAAAAACAAGGCGATCAGGCCGACCCGGCGGTGTTTAAGCCCCAAGGCATCAAAACCGTGCGCACCGTCGCGGATTTGCGGGTCCAGGTCCAGGCATGGCGCTCTAAGGGCCTCAGCGTCGGTTTGGTGCCGACCATGGGGGCTTTGCATGCCGGTCATCTCCGCCTGGTCAAAGCCGCCTTGAAAAAGTGTGATCGGGTGATTGTTTCTTTGTTCGTCAACCCCACCCAGTTCGGCGAGGGCGAAGATTTTTCCGATTATCCACGTGATGAAGACACCGATCGTGATCTGGTCGCGGCCCAAGGAGCACATGTTTTATTCGCCCCCGAAGTCGACGAAATGTATCCGGTAGGTGCGGTGAGTGAGGTTCATGTGCCGAGCCTGGATAGCCATTTGGAAGGCAAATTTCGCCCCGGCCATTTCACCGGTGTGGCGACAATCGTGAGCAAACTGTTGCTGCAGACGGGAACCGACCACGCCTTTTTTGGCGAGAAAGATTTTCAGCAGCTACAGGTCATCAAGACACTGACGCGCGATCTGTGCATCGCTTGCGAAATTCACGGCGTTGAAACCCTGCGCGAAGACTCAGGCTTGGCCATGTCGTCGCGCAATATGTATTTGACCGAGGCCGAGCGTATCATCGCGCCAAGCCTCAATGCGGTGCTGTGCCAAGTGGCCAAAGATTTTTGCGCCGGTGGTTTCGGCCCTGATCTGTGCACTGCGGCGCAAAATAAATTGGTGGCGGCGGGGTTTGGTCCGGTGGATTATGTCGCCATCGCCGATGCCGCCACGCTGCAGCCTCAAGACAGCTATGACGCCGCTCGTCCGGCACGGGTGTTGGTTGCGGCGCAATTGGGCCGCACGCGCTTGATCGACAACATCTCGGTCAACGAACGTGTTTAACTCGGGTGTTTAATCGTCTACGTTCGCGGCCATGAACGGATATATCGGCCTTTTTGCGTCGGCGTTTCTCGCCGCGACCATCCTGCCTTTTTCGTCAGAAGCCGTGCTGGCGGGCTTAATCGTGGCCGGGGGCTATGATGTGGTCTGGCTGTGGGCGGTGGCGACCGCGGCCAACACCTTAGGCGCGCTGGTCAACTGGGTGCTGGGGCGCTGGTGCTTGCACTGGCAGGACCGCAAATGGTTCCCGTTTAAAGAAGCTGATTTGGCCAAAGCCGACAAATGGTTCGCCAAATGGGGACTGTGGTCGTTGCTGCTCAGCTGGGTGCCGATCATCGGCGATCCGATCACCTTTGCGGCCGGATTTTTGCGCGTCAATGTGGTGGTGTTCACGGTCTTGGTGGTGATCGCCAAGGGTGGGCGTTATCTGGCGGTTCTGGCGATTGCTCAAGGTTTTTTATAAGTCACCCGGTAAATTACATCCGCTGCGTCGTCACTGATCAACAACGATCCATCCGGTAATTCTTCCAAATCCACCGGCCGTCCGGTGACCACGCCGTTGGCTTTGAGCCAGCCGGTGATGAACGGTTTGTGACCGATGGCTTGGCCTTGATCGTCAAAACGCACCCGCACAATTTGGTATCCGACCGGATCAGAACGGTTCCATGAGCCATGCTGGGCGATGAAGGCGTCGCCTTTATAGTTTGTGGGAAATTGTGTGCCTTGGTAAAAATCGATGCCCAAAGGCGCGACATGGGCCTGAAAGGTGAGCTCAGGAAATACGGTGTTTTGCGGTGGGGAGACCATTTTGAAGTGTGATGTGCGGTCATTGCCGCCGCCAAACCAGGGAAAACCGTAATGTGCGCCGGTGTCGCTCAGCGCGTTGAGCTCATCGGGCGGGCTGTCATCGCCCATGCCGTCGGCGCCGTTGTCGGTGAAATTAATCTTGCCGGTGCGCGGATTAACATCCAGGCCGACCGAGTTGCGGATGCCCGTGGCGACAATTTGCGGCCGGTTCCAGTGCGGTGGACTGAACTTGACGATGGTGCCTTCCAGGCCGTGCAGCGAGCACACGTTGCACGCCGCCCCGACGCCGACATACAGCGCCCCGTCGGCACCAAAGGTGGCATAGCGGTTGCCGTGCCAGGATTTGTCCGGCAGGGCGGTGGACAGGACTTCGGCGCGCGCACCGCTTAAGGCATCAAGGGACGGCACGTAATAGCGAGTCAGGCGGTGTTGTTCGGCGATATATAGATAACCGTCGCGCCAGGCGATGCCGTTGGGCGATTTGAGGTTGCGCAACACCGGATAGGTCGGGTGTAGGCCATCGTCGTCTTGCAGCGGAATGGCGTAAACCGTGTCCGCACGGGTGCCGACAAACACCACCCCCAACTCGCGCGCCAGCACCAAGGATCGGGCATGCGGTACATTGGCAAAGACCGAAATGGAAAATCCAGGTGGCAAACTTAGGCCATCGGTGATGGCGGCGGCGTGGGTCTGTGGCGCACCCAAGATCAAGGACAGGGCGACCATAGCCGTAGGGCTGAAGCCTATCCGTAAGTGCTTAATGTCCATCATGACAAAATTATTGCGCCGATTGCCCTGTGAGGGCAAGGGGGACGAGCGCAAAAGAAAACCGCCCGAGGCCGAAGCCCGGGCGGTTTATCGATTCGGCCAAAGCCGATGAGTTCTTAGAAGTCGTTGGAGAACGACAGCTGGAAGCCATACTGTTGATGGGCTAAGTGAGAGCCCGTCGCGTTCGCATTGAGCGAGCCGTCATCGTAGAATTCGGCTTCTGGGGTGACATAGCCACTGGCACCGAGAACCATGCCGTTGCCAATGTCATAGCTGCCGCCCACGGTGAAGTGGGTTTCTATGATGGCCGGGAACAAGAAGTTGGCGGTCACGGTTGCCTGCTGGATCGGCGAGTTGCCATGGCTGATGCCAGCACGCAAGGTGAGCGCTTCATCGACCGCATGTTCGACACCCAATTTGATGATTTTCTGGTCGATCCAACCAAAACCAGCAGAGGTGTTGTTCGCGTACGGGTGGTTGCCGATGGTATTGGCTTCACTCCACCTGATCAGTTTAAAGTCTGCAGCGATTGTTGTTGAGGCGGTCGGATCGAAGGCAAAACCAGCCGTCACTTGTGTCGGTGTGTCGATTGAATCGGTAAACACCCCGCCATTGTAATTGTCGGCTTTTTGATGCCATACCGGGCTGCGTACGTTCAAAGCAAAGGAACCCGTTTGCGCCAACTGCCAAACGCCACCAACTTGAAAGCCGATGCCATAAAAGGTCGCATCCTGGTCCTGGACACCGGAAGGGGTAAAGTTGCCTTGAACCGAATCAGTGTTCATGGTGGCGCGGCTGAGGATGGCGCCAACACCGTAGGTCGCGTCATTGCTAACCTTGTAGGACAGAGATGGCTGCAAATAAAGCATTTCATAGGTGACGTGTTGACATCTGTCGCCGCCGCGCCTGCACCTGCAGCCGTGCTGCGCGAATTGGTCCAGTCGCTGGCACCGCCGCCACCGGGAACAAGAGACAGATTGAACGACATGGTGTCGTCGATCTTATAGTTCAC
>JAESUA010000049.1 GCA_016763255.1 Magnetovibrio sp.
CGATTTTCGCGAAAATATGCGCCAATTGGTGCAAAAGGTGAGTACCTTTGGTCGTGCGTTTAATCCCAATTTTGTGGTGTTGGCGGAAAATGGCCTTGGCTTGGTCAGCAAAGCCAATCCCCAAGACGACAGCCAGTTTTTCCCCGCACGCACCTACATCCGCTCCATCGACGGCGTGCTGCAGCCAAACTTGCTCAAAACCTTGCAAGGTCCGGCAAAGGGTGACGCCGATGTAAAAGAAGCCCCCACCATCACCGAGGCACGCAAGCGGCTGACCGCGAACGTCATCACGGCCCAGCAAATGGGCCTCAAGGTGTTCAACTTGGAATACGCCAATAAGGCCGCAAAAACCGATCAAACCTTGCGCACCAGCGCTTCAAAAGGTTTCGTTGCATTTGTCGCCAACTCGCCGCAGCTGAGCAATGTGCCACGCTATCCAAAGTCGGCGTATAACGCCAATTCTCAATCGCTGAAGACTTTGCATCAGGCGAAAAACTATCTTTATATCGCCAATTCTCAAGGCTTTGGCAGCGCTTCTGATTATGTGCAAAAGCTTGCGATGACCAATCACGACATCATCATCACCAGCGTTTTTCACGGTCGCACGGCGCTGAGCAAGCTTGATGTGCAGCGCCTAAAATACAAAAAATTGGGTTCACGCCGATTGGTGCTGGCGGAAATCGACCTCTCCTCCGCCGCGACCTATCACTATTATTGGCAAGCCGGCTGGGGCGTCGGCACACCGGCCTTCATCAGCGTGCCGTTTATCGAAGACCCGGACCGCTATCGCATCGCCTTTTGGGACCCGGCTTGGCAAGAGGTTTTGATGGGCAACCCCAATTCATACCTCTATGGCATCATCGATCTGGGCTTCGACGGCGTGGTGCTTAAGGGCGTCGATGCTTGGCGCTATTTTGAAAGTGGCGGCGAGGATCAGTAATAGGCCTGAAAAAAAGCCCGGCCCCACGAAAACGTGGTCGACCAGGCTTTTAAGCATTTGCATCAGCATGGAACGCCGCCGGTAGCGCACCGGCGGCGTTCTTTTATGGCTGCGGCACCAATCAGTGTGTGGCGGGCAAGACCGTTTCAATCACGAAGCCGTCTTCGGGCGGGAAACGTGTCGCAATTTTGGTCCGCGCTTCATCTTCGCTTGCGGCGACGACATCCTGGGTGTGCACATCAGCCCAATGATCCTCAAAAAAGGAATGGCTCTGGTTTTCTTTGACCAGTGCGCGCACAACCTTGTTGTAAAGTTTCACCAGATAAACCTGGCCCATGCTGGGATTAAGCATCCCTTTTCCCCTTCTATTTGCCAATTCACAAGATGCGAACTTCATTCATTTAAAGCCCTGCACCGTACACCACTAGTGTCCGACACAAATCGTTAACAAAGCTCTTGCATAAGTCAACGCGCATATTCAATTGTTTGTGAAAAAGAGTTCATCTTGTTGCAACATTGAGACACCACAACCTCCTCTTATAGGAGAAATAATTAGTCATAATCCCTCATGGGTGTTCTCCTGTGTAGTGCACACGTATATTCACACAAGGTGCTCCACCACCGTCAATTATGAAACGGACCCAATTTAAGAAAGGAGCACTCATGCTCGACATCCAACAATTCCGCGATTTTGTTGTTCAACCCGTACTGCTTGAACTTGGTGAATGGAACGCCACGATGAATTCACAGGCGGCACAAAACCTTCTGGTTGGAACCGCGATTCAAGAAAGCCACGTCACGTACTTAAAGCAATTGGGCGGTGGCCCGGCCTTGGGGGTGATGCAGATCGAACCCGCCACCCATGACGATGTCTGGACCAATTATTTGGCCTATCGCAACGACCTCGCCAAAGTGGTTTTAGGATTCGCAGCCGGTGATTCCCACGACGCCGATCAGATGCCTTGGAACATGGGCTACGGTGTCGCCATGGCGCGGCTGATCTTTTGGCGTCAATCTGATCCCATGCCCACCGACGCCAACGACCTTCAAGCCCTCGGCCAATATTGGAAAGATCACTACAACACCATCAACGGTGCCGGCACAGTTGACGAATGGGTAGAGAATTATACGAAATACGCCACCGCCAGCTGATCACTTATACCAAGCTGCATTAATAATGATCTTTAGGGATCGCTTTCCAAAGACCTCCGGGCAGGAGACAAGCCGCAGGTGATGTGGTTCATCATCAAGGCTTTTCGACGCCCTCCGGCGGTCTTTGGAAGCGACCGGAACGGCGGTTCCTCAAGGTCATTATTAATGCAGCTTGGTATTAGCCTTCACCCACATCCGGTTGATCGACCAGCGCTTCATGGATCAGGCCGAAAAAGCGGCTGGGGCTGTTTGCACCTTCGAACCGCCACCCCAGGTGCACATCACAGGCCCCGCACACCGCCAGACGCCATGCATAGCCAGCAAACCAGGTTGCCTCCGTCGTTGCCCGGCCATTGGCGAGGGCACCGGGGGCGTCCGAGAAGCTCAACACCTGAAATTCGATACCGTGGGGATTGACGCAAAAATGTTGAGCCCGCCCGCCGATGTTCACCGACCAAGCCTTACGCGTGACGAAGGTATGGCACTGGGCACAGACCAGCGCATCCTCGCTACCATCAAAGGTCTTGGCATCAAAGGGCTTGGCATCGACCTTGTTGTCGGGTGAGATCTGCAACATTTGATCAGCTTATCATTGGCGGGACCAAGGACGAACACCATTAGGTGCGACACGAGACTTTTGTCACCAGCCCCTCAAGCCGCAGCTGCTGACCATAATCGGCATAATTTGAAGGCCGCAGTTTTGGCCCGCTTCGATGTTGCGGCTGGGAAAAGGATTGAAGCCCACCAAGATTGGCCACAATCGAGGTAAACATGCGGCCTCGCCGGTCATTGCCGGCAGAAACCACACCGACCACTTCGCCATCCTCGTTCAGCATCGGCCCACCGCTGTTGCCGCCCAAGATGATTTTATTACCGGGCACCATTTGGGTGATCGCCCAGACATCGGCGGGTTCTTTTTCCCGGCCCTTAAATCTGACCATGCGCGTGCGACCAATGTTGGTCGCATAGCCCGCGCTGGGATTGCCTTGCGGATAGCCGAAAAAAAAGCCCCGTTCACCTTTGCCGACCAAGGCCTTGGCCAATGGCAGGCCCGGCTTACCGCCTTCACTGTCGATGATCGCCACGTCGGTGCCTTTAAGCGCACGCCAGCCCGCGACCAAAATCCGGCGATAGCTCCCCGATTTTTGCTCATGCAGCAAAACCAGACGTTTGCAGCCATTCGTCACGTGGGTCGCCGTGCCCCAATAGCCCGAATTCGACAAGGCAAAGGCACTGCCGGTGTACGCGCTATTTTTACGCAGCTGGGAGGTCGCAATCTGTGCATCCGGTAGGCTGATCCTCACCGCCCCCACCTGCGCATCCAGGGCCGCATAGGCCGCCACGGGCTGGCGCACTGGGGCGCGATCAACGGTGAACAAGGCTTGGTCGGCCAGACGCCAAAAAACGGCGAGAAAAACGATGCCCAGCAATATGCGGTCAATCTTGCGCATGGCGACGTATTACCCCGAAATGGCCGCAGACAAAAACATGGCCAGCGCGATGTTGAAACTGAACAGCACCCAGGCAGACGCCATCTCACCGTTTTCGATGCGCGCCGACAAATCGCGCAGCAACAGGTGTGCGGCGACAAACGCCAACAGCTGCAGCACGATCACCACCAGGCCCCAAAACAAGATATCCAGTTCGCTGACGCTGGCGGCAAGGGAAAAGGCCAGCGGCATGGCCATGCCGATCACCACTCCGGACAAAGACAATCCGGCGGCGGTATTGCCTTCACGTACCAATTTGAATTCGTGGTGCGGTGTCACCTTCACATAGACAAAGATGCCCATAATGAACAAGCCGATGGTCAAGGCCAAATGGGCCGCCAGGATGGGTAGGCCCACCTGGATGGTTTGCAAGATGTGCTCCATGCACGCCCCCTTTTAACTGGAATGGCACTCACCTTAACAAGCCCTCACAAGACACACCACAGCGGAGATTTGTCCGTTGCAAGGCGAGCCCGACGCTCTCATATGATCTTACAGAGACTTACGGGAGGCGGTGACTGGGACCATGCGGGACCATAGGGGTCAATGATGGAAAGTCGAACGTATCAGGTTGGCGCAACGATCTTCACCGAAGGCGATGAGGGGGACATGGCCTATTTGATCAAGTCAGGTGAAGTGAAAATCACCAAACGCAGCCGCGACGATTCACAGCGCACCCTTGCGACCGTAAAAGCCGGAAGCATCATCGGCGAGATGGCCTAGATCGACAACCAGCCACGTGCGGCGACAGCCATCGCCCTGGACCAAACCGAGATGTTGCTGGTCACCAAAGAAGAGTTTCAAAAACGCCTGCAAAGTTCCGACCAGGTGATCGGCTTGCTGCTCAAGACCTTCACCAACCGCCTGCGCCAACAAGCCCAACAGATCATCGACATGACAATCTAATACTTAGTATTAGGCATTCACCGCATGAGGGGTGAACTTGCGCCGGTCCTCGTTGGCGGGCAGCCCCGTGGCGGGCAAATCCGTGCGGCGACGCCGATCGGGGCCAAAAAAATTCTGCGTTTTGACGAAGCGGCGATGGCGCTCGATGATCGATTTAATGCGCATATAGAGCGCCGTGGCGGAAATTGGCTTGGTTAAGTATTCGGTCATGCCGGCATCTCTGGCTTCGCAGACATGCGTGTATTCACAATAGGCCGTGACCACCACCACTGGAACAAACGGGTCGCGGCTGGAGTCCGAATTGCGCACCACCTCCAGATACTCCATGGCATCCATATCCGGGGCCCAGTCCAACAGCACCATATCAAATTCAATTTTGGAACTCAGCTCTATGGCCTCACCGATGGTCGACACCTTCATCACATTGATGACACCCATCTGCAACAACACATCCCCCAGCAACCTGCGCATAAACAGCTGCTTTTCAACCACCAAAACTTTTAGATTCGTGAGTACGTAACCCGTCATCGTTCCGCCTCTCTGCATGGGGCGATCCAGATGGAGGGGGAACTGAACCACCGGCCTTAAGTGCAGGTATCACTTACACAACCTCCAAAATGCACCGCAACAGATGGCAAATTGCATCTTGCATATCATTTTGTGCACAACAGGCCTGAATCTTGCGCAAAAACCCTGTCCTGAGGAGGATTAGCAAAGTCCGTGCCGATTGATGAGGAAACCCAACAAAAAACCCCGGCTCCACTGAGGGAACCGGGGTTTTATGATTGGTGGGCTCTGTGAGATTCGAACTCACGACCGTTCGATTAAAAGTCGAATGCTCTACCAGCTGAGCTAAGAGCCCACATTGTACTCTTGTGTGCGGGGCGGAACTTACGGCCCGAAAGCGTCCCGGTCAAGCCCCCAAAGCACAAAATTTATATCAAAAAATCACTAATTTTTCAGTTGACTGATTTAGCCCGCATCCGCGCCTTAAATCAGCTCGAAACGTTCGCGCAAACGCACCGCCACGGGATCCGAAACAAAGTGACGCGTATCACCGCCTAATTTACCAATTTCCTTAACAAAACGGCTGGAAATGAACTGATTTTTGTCCGAAGCCATCAAAAAAACGGTTTCCAATTCGGGGCTTAAATGTGAATTCATGCCCGCCATTTGGAATTCATATTCAAAGTCTGAAACGGCGCGCAGTCCGCGTACGATCACGCTGGCACCCACGTCGGAGACAAATTCGACCAGCAAATTGTCGAATGGACGGACCTCGACCTCAACGCCGGGCTGCAGTTTTGCCGACGCCAATTCGGATTCGACCATTTCCACACGCTCATCAAGCGTAAACAGGGGCGCTTTGCCCGCATTCACCGCCACCGCGACGATCAATTTATCGACCACCCGGGTGGCGCGAGCGATGATATCCATGTGCCCGTTGGTGGGCGGATCGAACGTGCCGGGATAAACACCGGTACGAAATTTAGAGGCTGACATGCGGGAGGTCTCCGTTTTTTTATTCGCCTTGATCGCCATCAGCGGCCTCATCAGCGGCTTGTTCAGCCTCCGGAGGGGCATTGGCTTCTTCACTTTGTTGGGTTACGCCCTCTTGAGCGTCCACATCGTCATCACCATCAGCCCCTTCACCTTCGTCATCTTCAACATCGCTTAGGCGTGTGACCGATACAACATGTTCGTCGGTGGCGGTTTTGAACAGGGTTACGCCTTGGGTATTGCGTCCCGCGATGCGGATGTCCACCACCGTGGTACGGATCAGTTGCCCACCATCGGACACCATCACCAACTGATCATCATTTTCCACCGGGAACGATGCCACAACGTGGCCGTTGCGCTGGGTGGTGACGATGTTGGTGATGCCCTGACCGCCACGTCCGGCGATGCGGTATTCGTAGGCCGAAGTGCGCTTGCCGTATCCATTTTCGGTGATGGTGAGGATAAAGTCTTCCATCGCCTCCATCTCGGCAAAACGGTCATGCGAAATGCCCATTTGGGTGGGATCGGTGATCAAGTCATCTCCGCCCTCGCCTTCGCCCCCAACGGCACCATCCGTGCGGCGGCGCGCACTTTGCACCTTGAGATAGGCGTCTCGCTCTTCGGTGTCGAAATCAATGTGACGCAGGATCGACATGGTCATGACCTCATCGCCCTTGGCCAAGCGCATGCCGCGCACCCCGGTCGAGTTCCGGCTGGCGAACACGCGCACACCTTTTTCGCTGCCGCTGGCATCTTTCCTGGACACCGGGAAGCGGATACACTTACCGTTTTTAGCCGCCAGCAACACATCGTCGCCTTCTGCGCAAACCTGCACCCCCACCAGACGGTCACCATCGTCGAGCTTCATGGCGATTTAGCCGTTGACCATGACGTTGGTGAAATCAGACAGCGAGTTACGCCGCACCCCGCCGGAAGCGGTCGAGAACATCACGAACATTTCGTTCCAGGTGCTCTCATCCTCGGGCAGCGGCATCATGGTGGTGATGGTTTCGCCCTTGTCCAACGGCAAGATATTAACCATCGCTTGGCCACGCGCCGTGGGGCTACCCAACGGCAAGCGATAAACTTTGAGTTTGTAGACAATGCCGGTCGAAGAGAAAAACAGCACCGGCGTGTGGGTGTTGACCACAAACACCTGCGAGACAAAATCTTCGTTGCGCATCGACATGCCGGAACGGCCTTTGCCGCCGCGGCGTTGGGCGCGATAGGTCGACAGCGGCACGCGCTTGATGTAGCCGGTGTTGGTCACCGTCACGACCATCTCTTCGCGCTGAATCAAGTCTTCGATGTCGTGCTCAAGCTCGGATTCTTCCAGGCTGGTGCGGCGCGGCGTGGCGAATTTTTCGCGCATTTCTTCGAGCTCATCGCGCAAGATGCCGTAAAGCTTGTCGCGTGAGCCTAAGATCGACAGAAGTTCTTTGATGTCGACGCCCAGGGCGCGCAGATCGTCGGCAATTTTGTCGCGTTCCAGGCCGGTCAAACGGTGCAGGCGCAGCTCCAAGATACCGCGTGCCTGAATTTCAGACAGTTTATAATTGCCATTTTCGTTGACCATACGGCCCGGCTCATCAATCAGCTCGATCAACGGCACAACCTCGCCTGCGGGCCATTCACGCTCCATCAGTTGTTCGCGCGCCACCTGCGGATTGGAGGCCGCGCGAATCAGCCTAATGATTTCATCGATATTGGCGACCGCGATGGCCAAGCCGACCAACAAGTGCGCCTTATCACGCGCCTTGCCGAGCAAGAAAATAGTCCGACGGCGGATAACCTCTTCACGAAACGTGACGAACGCCTGGAGGATTTCCTTCAGGTTCATCTGCTGCGGACGGCCCTTGTCCAAGGCCAACATATTAACGCCGAACGAAGTTTGCAGCGGGGTGAACTTGAACAGCTGGTTCAGCACCACCTCGGCCATGGCGTCGCGTTTGATCTCGACCACCACCCGAACGCCGTGACGATCGGATTCATCACGGATGTCGGAAATGCCCTCGATCCGCTTGTCGCGCACACATTCAGCCATGGTGGCGACCATGCGGGCCTTGTTCACCTGATAGGGAACCTCGGTGATGATGATGGCTTCGCGGTTCTTGGGGCGCTCTTCGATCTCGGTGCGGCCACGCATCATGATGGAACCGCGCCCGGTGTGGATCGCATTATGAATGCCCTGCTTGCCCATAATCAGGCCGCCGGTGGGGAAATCAGGCGCTTTGATGTATTCCATCAGGCCTTCGATGGTGATGTGCGGATCTTCGATCACCGCCATGCAGCCATCCAGAACTTCGCCCAAGTTATGTGGCGGAATATTGGTCGCCATGCCCACCGCAATGCCGCCGGCGCCGTTGACCAGCAAATTGGGAAAGCGCGCCGGAAGCACGGTCGGTTCGCGCTGGCTGTCATCGTAATTGGGCTGAAAATCAACGGTGTCATTGTCGATGTCGTCGATCAACGCATGGGCCGATTTGGCCATGCGCGCTTCGGTGTAACGCATCGCCGCCGCGCGATCACCGTCCATCGAGCCAAAGTTGCCCTGGCCATCAATCAACGGCAGGCGCAAGGAAAAATTCTGCGCCATACGCACCATGGAGTCGTAAATCGCGCTGTCGCCGTGAGGGTGATATTTACCCATCACGTCACCGACGATGCGGGCCGATTTTTTATAGGGCTTGTTGGCGACGTAACCGCCTTCATTCATGGCGTGGATGATGCGCCGATGAACCGGTTTCAAACCATCACGCACATCGGGTAAAGCACGGCTCACAATCACGCTCATGGCGTAATCGAGGTAGGAGGTTTTCATCTCCTCTTCGATGGCAATGGTTTCAAAAGCATCACCCAGTGGACCGGTCGGCGGTGTCGATTCGGATGTCAAAGAATTATCCCTGCAAAATCACAAGCATTTTCAAAGGCTTACAATACATATAAAGCCGCCAAAATTGACGACCTTTTCAGGTCTAGACCTTAGCATTTTGGGGCTTCCATCACAACCGTCTGAGCACTCTTTTTACTGCATTTTAAAGCGCACCAACCCACTTAAAAAAACCGTCTTTAAGGCACAAAAAAAGACCGAAGGGGCTTCCTTCGGTCTTATGAGCTGAAGAATGAACCTGAGCGTCTTGCTTGGCCCCTATGGCTAATCTTAAAATGGAATTTCGTCGTCTAAATCGGCACCTGGTGCGGGGCCTGAACCGCCACCAAAGCCCCCACCGCTGTTGTTGCTGTTATTTGAAGGGCCGTTGTCATACCCACCGCCGCCACTAGAACCACCACCAAAGCCGCCGCCACCCGCGCCGCTATCGCCGCC
>JAESUA010000050.1 GCA_016763255.1 Magnetovibrio sp.
ACGGGGAGCGCTATATAGCCTCTTGCAGGCCCTTAAAACTGAGTAATTCCCCCCGAAATGAGCCCATTTGATATGACGTTCCATGATATGATCCAGGCCTCCACAAAACGCCACAAAACAGTTCCGGTTGATATTGCCGGGGTCAAAGTTGGTGGTGATCATCCGGTCGTGGTGCAATCCATGACCAATACCGATACCGCCGATGTGGCCGCGACGGTGGCCCAGGTGGCAGCCTTGGCTCAAGCCGGTTCCGAATTGGTGCGCATCACAGTGGATCGTGACGATGCGGCCAAGGCCGTGCCGTATATCCATGAAAAACTGTTGGCCCAAGGCATTGATGTGCCGTTGGTCGGCGATTTCCACTACATCGGCCACAAGTTGCTTATCGACAATCCGGCCTGTGCCCAGGCCTTGGCCAAATTTCGTATCAACCCCGGCAATGTGGGGTTCAAGGAAAAGCGCGATCAGCAGTTTTCGGCGATGATCGAATTGGCGGCAAAACTTGGCAAAGCGGTGCGCATCGGGGTCAACTGGGGCAGCCTGGATCAAGACCTTGCGCAATCTTTGATGGATGAAAACGCCAAGTTGTCCGATCCGCGTCCGCCCGAAGATGTCACCCGTGAGGCCTTGGTGCGTTCGGCACTCGACAGTGCCGCACGGGCTGAAACGCTCGGTTTGACCCGCGATCGCATCTTGATTTCGTGCAAAGTCAGCGAAGCGCCTGAATTGGTGAACATCTATCGCATGCTGGCGAAGCGTTGCGAATATGCCCTGCATTTGGGCCTGACCGAGGCGGGCATGGGCGATAAGGGCGTGGTGGGTTCGACCGCCGCACTGGCCATTTTGTTGTCAGAAGGCATCGGTGACACCGTTCGTGTGTCGCTGCCCCCGGAACCGGGTGCGCCGCGCGAACGTGAAGTTCGCGTCGCCCAAGAAATTTTGCAAAGCCTGAATATTCGCCATTTTAGTCCGCAAATCATCGCCTGTCCCGGCTGCGGGCGCACCACATCGACCCTGTTTCAGGAACTGGCACAAGACATTCAGGGCTATGTACGTGAACGCATGCCGCAGTGGAGTGCTCAGTATCCCGGCGTGGAAAGCCTGAAGCTGGCGGTCATGGGCTGCATCGTCAACGGTCCCGGCGAAAGCAAGCAAGCCGATATCGGTATTTCGTTGCCGGGCACCGGTGAAACGCCATCGGCCCCGGTGTTTGTCGATGGGCAAAAGGTGGCGACCCTCAAAGGGGAAGATTTGGCCCAGCAATTTCAAACCATGGTCGAAGAGTACGTGCAAAAACGTTATGGTGGAGCATGAACGAATCATTGCCCCCTCAAGGTCGGCCCATCGTGGTGGGAGCGAATCATCGCTCCTCGACCATGATGATGCGTGATCGGATCTTCGTCGAAGAACCGCGCGTACCCGCCCTTTTGGCGGAGCTGTCGCAAAAAGGCTTGGGACAAGTGATCTTGCTGTCCACCTGTGACCGGGTCGAGGCCATTGGCATCACCCTGGATCCGGACCAATTTCAGCGCGCCGTGCTGGAGACCTTTGCCCGCGAGGGTGAATGCGAAATTTCCGAAATCCAAGAGCAAACCTATATCCTGACCGACGAAGAAGCGGTGGAACATATGTTTCGTGTCACCGCATCGCTCGACAGCTTGATGGTTGGTGAACCCCAGGTTTTGGGCCAAGTCAAACACGCCCATCGCCAAGCCATCGAAACAGATCATGTACGCGCCGAATTGGAAACCTGGATGCAGGCGGCTTATGCAGCGGCCAAACGGGTACGCACGCAGACCAAAATTGGCGAAGGCCCGGTCAGCATTGCCGCCAGTGCGGTGCAAATTGCGCGTGATGTGTTCGGCGATTTGGGGCGATGCAAGGCGCTGTTGATCGGCACCGGCGATATGGGCGAAATGATTGCCCGTGACATGTTGGGAAATGGCCTCGCTAGCCTGACGGTGACCCATCCACGTGCCGGGCGCGCCGATGCCCTGGCCCGTGAACTGGAAGCCCATGTCGCGGACTTTGAAAATTTTGACCAGGTGTTGGCGCAAAGCGATATCGTATTGAGTGCCGTCGGTACAAGGCGTTTCAGCTTGGCCCAGGAACCGATTAAGGCGGCGTTGAAAGTGCGCCGACATCAGCCGATGTTCATCGTTGATGCCGGTGTGCCGGGCGATGTCGAACCGCAAGTCGAAGACTTGGACGATGCGTTTGTCCATGGCCTGAGCGATTTGGAACAGGTTGCACTGAAGGGCCGCGCCGGTCGCGAACAAGAAGCCAATCAAGCCAGCTTGATCATCAAGGAAGAAGTTTCGACCTTCCTCAAAACCCGTGCCGAACGCGCTGCGGTGCCGACGTTGACCCGGCTGCGTGATAAATTTGAACGTCACCGTGAACGTGCCTTGGCTGATGCCGGTGGCGATGCTGAAAAAGCAACGCGTCTGTTGCTGGGCCGTTTGCTGCATGATCCGTCACAAGCCATGCGGCGCATGGCTGCCGATGACGATGCCGCCTGGGCGCGTTTAGAGTTCGCCTTGGGACGCTTATTTGATTTAAACGATGATGAGGCACCTTCGTGAGCCTAGAAGAAAATCTTAAAACACTGCAAGACCGCCATGAAGAGCTGGGGGCTTTGATGTCCACCGGCGAGCTGTCGGCTGTCGATTTCCAGCGCATGTCCAAGGAATATGCAAACCTCAGCCCGATGGTGGAAGCCATTGTAGAGCTTGGTAAGGTGCGCGACGATTTGGAAGGTGCACAAAGCATGCTGGCCGAGGCCGCAGGCGATCCGGAAATGCGCGAGCTTGCCCAGGCCGAGGTGCAAGACCTCAAAGGCCAATTGCCGGAGTTGGAACGCAACATCCAGGTGCTTTTGCTGCCCAAGGATGAGGCTGATGACAAAAATGCTATTCTTGAAGTGCGCGCCGGCACCGGCGGTGATGAAGCCGCCTTGTTTGCCGCCGATTTGATGCGCATGTACCAGCGCTTTGCCGAACGCGAAGGCTGGAAATTCGAATTGATGGAAGTCAACGAAACCGGCATCGGTGGATACAAAGAAGCCACCGCGGAAATTTCCGGTCGGGCGGTGTTTGCCAAGTTGAAATTTGAAAGCGGTGTGCACCGGGTGCAGCGTGTGCCGGAAACCGAATCTGGCGGGCGCATTCATACCTCAGCCGCCACCGTCGCGGAGCTCCCCGAAGCCGAAGACATCGATATTCAGATCCGCACCGAAGATCTGCGCATCGATACCTATCGCGCCCAGGGTGCGGGCGGTCAGCACGTCAACACCACCGACAGTGCGGTGCGCATTGTGCACGAACCCTCGGGCATCGTGGTGCAATGTCAAGATGGCCGTTCGCAGCATAAGAACAAAGAAAAAGCCCTGACAATGCTGCGCACCAAACTTTACGACCATCAGCGTCAAGAGCTGGACCGTGAACGCGCTCAATCGCGCAAGGGTCAAGTGGGATCGGGCGATCGTTCGGAACGCATCCGCACCTATAACTTTCCCCAGGGCCGGGTGACGGATCACCGCATCAATCTGACCCTGCACAAACTTGACCGGGTGCTCGAAGGCGAATTGGATGAATTGATTGAGGCTTTGCGCTCCGAAGATCAGGCTGCACGCCTTGCAGAATTGACGTGACCTCCAAAGATGTGATGTTCAACGGACTTCGGGTCGGTGAGGCTCAGCGTGCTTGCGTATCGCCCTTAAAAGATGCCGGGATCGACGAACCTGTGCTGGAAGCCCGCCTGCTGGTGGGCTTCGTTTTGGGCGGCGGGCCGGAACGGGTGTTGATGGATCGCGATGAGATGCTTTCCGATACTCAAGCGTCAAAATTATCCGTGGTTTTGGCCCAACGCAGTGGCCGCATGCCCATGGCGCAAATCCTGGGTGTCCGCGAGTTTTGGTCGTTGCCGTTTAAGGTTACGTCGGCAACTTTGAGCCCGCGACCGGACAGTGAAACCATCGTCGAAGCCGCCTTGAATCATGTCAGTATTGCGCCTGCGACTGTTTTGGATCTGGGCACCGGCACCGGGTGTTTGGTGTTGGCGCTGCTCAGTGAATGGAAAAATGCCCGTGGCACCGCCGTGGATGTCAGCGCAGAGACACTGAGCGTCGCCACTGAAAATGCCAAAGTACTGGACCTGTCTGCGCGCGTTAAATGGCTTCAAAACGATTGGACGATTGAGGGCTGGATGGAAAGTTTAGGTGGCCCGTTTGATGTGGTGGTCTCCAATCCACCCTATATTCCCAGCGCTGATATTGCTGGATTAGACGCCGATGTACGCGCCTATGAACCCTTAGGCGCGCTGGATGGCGGTGTGTCGGGTTTGGATGCTTATCGGATTCTTTGCGCTGCGCTGCCACGCCTTTTGACCAACGGTGGACTGGCTGTTTTTGAGGTGGGCATTGGGCAGGGGGACGATGTTACAACCTTGATGGAGCAAGCTGGATTAGACGTGATTGAGCAGCGTCAGGACCTTGGTGGGATCGTCCGTGCCATTGTGGGGCGAAATACACCGCATTGAGTTGTATGTATTCTTTAAATAAATACAATTTTTAAGAAAAAAGGGGTTGGAAACCCACCGTAATCAGACTAGGGTTAATTTAACAAATGGCCGGATGAGGCCACACATTCCGTACATACTATGTACCGAATAAACTCATCCACCCCTTCCAAGAGTTGCCGAGCATGTCCACGGACAAATCCGTGGGATCTTTGTTACGGTGCGCGTTCGGGTAAGAATCGAAATGGAAGGTTAGCGCTTTTTTCACCACAGCGATAAATTGAGATCATGAAGCAAGGCACCAATCAAAGACGCTCCCGCGGTCGTAGCAACAACAACAACAACAATAATAATAACAGTGGCGGTGCTCGGCGCAATACGCGCAACCAAAACTACGAAAGCAACGGCCCCGATGTCAAAGTCCGTGGATCTGCCCAGCAGGTGCTTGATAAGTACATGCAGTTGGCAAGGGATTTTCAGCTGAGCGGTGATCGCGTGAAGGCTGAAGCTTATCTGCAATTTGCGGAACATTATTTCCGCATCGTTAATGCAGATTTGGATGAAGCGCGCTCGCAGCAGGAAAAACGCAACGCTGAGCGCAATGATAAGCCCGACGTGCAATCCTCAGATACCCGTTCTGAACCCCGTTCTGAACCCCGTTCAGATACCCGTTCTGACACACGTTCTGAACCCCGGCCCGAGCGCAGCGGTGATCGAAATAACGAGCGCAGCGGTGATCGAAATAACGAGCGCAGTGGTGATCGAAATAACGAGCGCAGTGGTGAGCGTCAATCACGCGGTCGCGGGCGTGGCCGCAATTCACACGTTCGCAGCGATGCGCCTAAGGTTGAACAGCCTAAAAGCGAAGCACCTCAAAGCGAGCAGCCTAAGGCAGAAGCCCCTCAACAAAGCGAGCAGCCCAAGGCCGAAACGCCTCAAAGCGTGCAGCCTAAGGTCGAGGCGCCTCAAAGCGTGCAGCCTAAGGTCGAAGCGCCTCAAGGCGTGCAGCCCAGAGCGGAACAGCCTAAAAACGAAGCGACAATGGCTGCTGAAGCCGCTGCCGCCAACGAACAGGCGCTCAAAGCCGCTAAGGCGAA
>JAESUA010000051.1 GCA_016763255.1 Magnetovibrio sp.
ATCGTCGCAACGGCGGCGCATTTGGCCATCAATCGCGCCTTTCGCGCCGCGGATGCGTCCTATGTGATGCCGTTCGGATTTGTGCAAATTCCGTTCATCGCCGGCATGGGCTTCATCGCGTACAACGAAGTGCCCGACATTTGGACCTGGTTGGGCTCCGGCGTGATCATCTCCTCGGGGGTGTACATTGCGCGGCGTGAGGCGATGCTGGCCAAGGCCAAACGCGTATTGCTGGCGAAACAATCGGCTTAATCGGACGCGCCGTCTGCAATCGATTTGATGGTGATCTCGACCCGGCGATTTTTCGAGCGGCTTTGTGGATCGGTATTGACCACCAGCGGGCGTGAATCGGCAAAACCCTGAACCGTGATGCGGCCCGGTGCGATGGACGTATATTTCAAAATATAATGCGCCACTGAGGACGCCCGACTGGCCGACAGATCCCAGTTGGAGCGATACTGATCGGTTGAAATGGGGATGTCGTCGGTATGCCCGGAAATCAGGATGTTGCCATGCGAGTTTTCCAAAACGCTCAAAAACTTGGTCAGGATGGGCAGAAAATCTTGTTTGAATTCGCCGCTGCCGGACGGAAATAAGACTTTATCGGGAAACCGCACCACGGTGACGTTGCCGGCGTGCATGATCGACATCACACCGCTGGCAATTTCTTGGGCCATCACGGTTTGCAATTCGTTGAAGGTTTGTTTGGCTTGTTGCGCCGCCAGATCGGCCACCGCGACGCGCGGGTCTTGGTCGCCTTCGTCATGGGCCAAATCATCCGGGACAACGTGATCGGTGACGTCCATTTGGGGGATGGGGATCGGCACCACATGTTTATTAGCGGTGGCAGCAGGACTTCCGTCCAACTCAATAATACCGGCTTTGCGATCCATGCTTTGCAGACCGAAGGCGTCGGACATGGCCCCGGCAATTTTTTTGAACTTGTCGGTTTCGATCACCGAAAAGGACAACAGCAAGACAAAAAAGGTCAACAACTGGCTCATCAAGTCGGCGAATGTGACGATCCATGTCGGTGCACCGGAGTCACACTTTTTTTTGGGCATGGCCATTAGTTGGTGGCCTCTTGCGCATCGCCATCATCATTGGTGCGGGCGCGCTGTGCTTCGGGCAAAAAGCCCTCCAAGATATCGGCGAGGATCATCGGGCTTTGGCGGGCATGAATTTGGCTGATGGATTCGAGCATCAATTCTTTGGTCAGGCGTTCTTCTTCGCCTTTGCTTTCCAGCTTGTCGGCGATGGGCAGGGCGATCAGGTTGGCGATCACCGCACCGTATAATGTGGTCAGCAGCGCCACCGCCATGGCCGGGCCGATGGTTTGCGGATCGTCCATGTTGGCGAGCATCTGCACCAGACCAACCAAGGTTCCGATCATGCCGAACGCCGGTGCGGAATCGCCGATGGCCTTAAAAATATGTGCACCTTCGTCGTGGCGATGGATTGACAGTTCCATGTCGCGGATCAGCGCGTTGCGCACCACATCCAAGGGGTGACCATCGACACACAGTTTGATGCCGCGCTTGAAAAACGGATTGCTGATCTCGACGCTCTCCAACGCCAGTAAGCCGTTTTTGCGCGCCAGCTCGGCCAGTCCTAAGGACACTTCGATCAGGTCGCGGGGGTCTTCGCGGATATTTTTCAAGGCCGAAGTCAGACCGGTCTTGAACGCGGAAAAGACGTTTTGCAGGGGGAATTTGACGAACGTCGCGGCCAATGTGCCGCCGACGACGATCAAAAAACCAGGCAGATTGAGAAACAGGTCCAGGCCGGATCCGACCAAAATTGCACCGATCACCACAGCTATACCCACCACCAAGCCAATCAGCGTGGCAAAATCCATTATATTTCCCTCACACGTGCTCTCCGTTTGGGTCCAACGGGGCAAGTGCATCATCGTTTAGTGTCGTGCGCTTTGTCTAAACTATCGGCCAACACACCATGAAGTGCAAGCCCGGCCAACGGTGCCGATCATGCAAAATAGAGGATCTAGTGCAATTAGATTATGCGGTGGCCTGGATCACACTGTGGTCAAATCCGGCGGGCCTTGCAGTCGATCTGTCAATGCCGCCCATCCATGACCTTATCCATGGCTTGGGCGAGAGTGAAATCACGCTCGGTCAAGCCATCCGCATCATGGGTGGAAAGGCGCACATCAACGCGGTTGTAGGTGTTGCTCCAATCCGGGTGGTGGTTGATTTTTTCGCAGGTGAAAGCGACCCGGGTCATGAAGGCGAACGCGTCGGGAAAATTTTTAAAGGAAAATTTTTTCTCAATGGCTTTTTGATCGGTGCTTAGCGCCCATCCGTCCACCTGCTTTAAGTGCGCGCTGACGTCGCTGGCGTTTAGGGTGCTGCTCATGGTTCGGCTCTCCAAAGAGGCATTTTCTTGTCTTTAGGCAGGTGGCCTCTCTTGGCACGGGCTTCAAGGGGGGCTACTGTTTTGTCATGACATCACATTTTACGACCGCACCATCGTTGGATGATTTTGAAGCCATCGCCCGTGCGGCGTATGCTGCGTTGCCCGCGGACTTGACGCGTTTTGTCGATGATGTGCTGATCCGTATCGATGATTTTCCCGATGCCGAGGTGGTGCGCGACATGCACTTGGAAAGTTCTTTTGATTTGCTGGGCTTGTATCAAGGCGTGGCGTTGGGTGACAAAAGTCTGGCCGACACGCCGTTGGGCATCGATATGATCTTTTTATACCGCCGCGCGCTGTTGGATTATTGGTGCGAGAGTGGCGAGGATTTGCAACATCTGATTCGCCATGTTCTGATTCATGAGATTGGCCACCATTTTGGCCTCAGCGACGCGGATATGCATCGCATCGAAGCGGGTGGTGAGGACACGGCGGCCTAAACATAAGGCGAGGGCCGTGTTCTTGAGCCATCGATCAATCCAGTGCCGTCACGCGATCATCATTAATGGCAACGGGGTCTTACAAGGATTGTGCTTTGGTTTTCAGCAATACGCTCATGAACGCCAAGACGTCTTTGTTTTGCGATAGAAACTGAGCCAGTTGAGAGGCGCTTTTGACGATTTCCAGCATCTCCGATGAGGCCGCAGCATCGACCGGTGCGACCGGTGCGACCGGTGCGACCGGATCGACCGGTGCGGTCAGTTCGACCGCATCAACGGGGGTGTCGGGGGTGGTTGCCGGGTCGGCAGCAGGATCCGCCACCGGGTCTGCTACTGGATCCGCTACTGGGGCCGCTACTGGGGCCGGGTCGGCAACAACGGGTTGATCGTTCATCGGTGTCTCCTTTGCGCGCGTGCGTTGTGATGCGGCATTATTTTGGATGTTTTGCAGCAACAGCTCCGCCAGTTTCATGGTGCGGGCCCAGTTCATGGTGTCCCCCATCGGTTTTTATGGTGCTTCATGAACTGACGCCGCGCGGTTGTGTTTGTGAATAAAATTGTATTTTCAGGCGTGCCATGGATCGGAAAAATAAGCCCCATGCGAGACAAAACATAGTTTCGGGCGATAGAATTTTTCGTATGGCACCCTTGACTTACGGCGCAGATCATCCCCATCTAGGCGCACGAATGTGACGTATTTTATGTGGGGGAAGGCGTTTTTATGAACGGACGCAATGAATTTGGCCGATTGGGCCTGATGATGGTTTCGCTGGGTGTGGTGGTTGGCGGGATTTTTCCACCGTTCATGTTGATGCTGGGGGTGCCCCAAAATATCGCCCTTCAGCCCACAGTCTTTATGGCGACCATTGCTTGCGGTATCGCCCTGGCGGCGCTTAATTTCGGGCTTGCTCGCCGGCTGATTGGCCGCCGTGTCGTCGCCATGAAGGACGCGATGCAAGACTTGGCCGAAGAGCGAGCCGTGGCCGAAATTCCCTGTGCTGAAAATGCCGATGTGTTCGGCGATATGGCGCGCGCCATATCGGTATTTCGCGAACATGCCGATGATAAACGCCGCTTCGAACATACCCAGGTGGAAGATGCGCAGCGTCTCGACGCCCAAAAAACCCAGGACCGTGAAGCGTTGGCCTTTGATTTTGAAGCGGGGGTTAAGGGCGCTATGGATGGCGCTCGAACGGACACCCAGTCTTTGCAAGATGCCGCGCGGGCGATGGGGGAAAGTGCGGAATCCAGCCTGGCTCAGGCTCATTCGGCGATTGAGCTGTCCGACGCCGCGACCCAAGGGGTTGGCGCGGTGGCAATGGCGGCCGAAGTGATGGCCACCAATGTACGCGAATTGAGCGCCAATATGCGCCGTTCCAATGCCATGTCTCAAGAAGCCGTCGAACGGGTGAGCCAGGCCGACGCCCTGGTGGGCGAATTGGGGGAGGCCACCAAGCGCATCGAAGATGTCGCCCAGCTGATCATCGACATCGCCGATCAAACCAACATGCTGGCGCTGAACGCAACCATCGAGGCGGCCCGTGCGGGCGACGCCGGAAAAGGCTTTGCGGTGGTCGCGAGTGAGGTTAAAAACCTCGCCACCCAAACCGCCAAGGCGACCGACGAAATCACCTCGCATATCGATAATATCCGGGGTGCCAGCGAACGTGCCCGCGCCGCCATGGTTGATGTGTCCAAATCGATTGAAGAAATCAACACCATCGCTGGCGAGGTGACCCGCGCGGCGGATGAGCAAAACGACTCCATCGCGGAAATTTCCGTCAATGCGCGCGAGACTTCGGACGCCACCGGGCAGTCGCTGAGTTATATTCGTGAAGTCGGTGATGCCATCGAGCAAACCGGTTTTGCCGCCCATGAAATGCTCGCCACGGTGGATGATCTGGCGCGTCAGATGGGCACCTTGGCGCAACGCGCCGATACATTTGCCGAAAACGTGCGCAAGGGCTAACGTATTGCGGGAAAACAGTAGTCATATCGCTAGTTTTGATATGACGCTGATCTAAATTTGGTTATACAAATAGACACAATAATAATAATTTTCTGAACTGTTTAGCGGTTCTAGAAAGGCTTTTGTGCGCTCTTTTGTATCGATTTTGGTGTTGGGTGTGTTGGTGGCGGGTTCCGCGCGCGCGCAGACCATTGTGCTGAGCGAGACAGAACGCAACCACCTGCGTGACAAGGGCCGCATCACCATGTGCGTCGGTCCGCATTGGATGCCGTATGAAAGCATCGATGAGCGCGGCCGACACATTGGCATGGCCGCCGATTTTATGGACCTATTTTCCTTGATGCTCGGTGTTTCGATTGATTTGGTGCCGACCAAAGCATGGATCGAGAGCCTGGATAACGTGCGCGGCAAAACCTGTGACATTATGTCTTTGCTCAACAAGACCGCGGATCGTTCGGCCTATCTGAATTTTACCGACACCTATTTGAACGCCGTGGTGGTGTTGGTTAGTCGCGATGATGTGGTATTTCTCGATGGTTTTAAGGATCTCAAGGGCCGCACCTTGGGTGTCATTAAGGGCTACGTTTACGAATCTCACATTCGCGACAATTATCCCGACGTGCGCTTGGTGTACGTGGATAATTTGCAAGATGCCTTGAAGCGGGTCTCGCGCGGCGAGATTTTTGCTGCGGTGGATTCTTTGTTCATCCTCACTTACCAAATGCAGCAACTGGGGCTCAGCAACTTGATCATCGCGGGGCAGACCGATTTTTCCCATGCCCTGCGGGTGGGGGTGCGCAAAGATGATCCGGTCTTGCTTTCGGCCATGCAAAAGGCGGTGCGCGCGATCGATCCGGTGCAACGCAATGAAATTCTCCAGCGCTGGTTTACGGTGCGGTTCGCCCATGGCACCGATTATTCAATACTGTGGAAAGTGCTTGGCTCGGTGGCGCTTTTGCTGGCCTTTTTAGGCTATCGCTTCGTGGTGCAAAAGCGCTTTAACACGCAACTTCAAGCCAAGAACACACAACTGGTTCACCTGTCGCAAACCGATCCGCTGACCGGTATCTACAATCGCCTTAAGGTCGATGCCATGCTGGAGCGTGAATTTGAACGCGCCCGGCGCTATGAACGGTCGCTGTCGGTGGTGATGTTTGATTTGGACTTTTTCAAACAGGTGAACGATACCCATGGCCATCAAGCTGGCGATCGGGTGTTGATCGATGCCGCCGCGCTGGTCCGCGACAACATCCGCACGCACGATATTTTTGGTCGTTGGGGCGGCGAGGAATTTTTGATTTTGTGCCCGGAAACCGACGAGCAAGGTGCGCAGCAATTGGCCGAGCATTTACGGGCAAAGCTCGAGTCCATGGGTTTGGGCGAAATCGGTTCCATCACCGCCAGCTTTGGAGCCACCCAATTGGGCAAAACAGAAGATGCCAAGCGGCTGATCGGAAATGCCGATACGGCGCTGTATCAGGCCAAGCAAGATGGCCGCAATTGTGTGCGGGTGTATAAACCGACATTTTGATACGCGGGATTTACTGCCCCCCCACTGCCTCATTAAAACGTTGCGCATCACCCCCCGGAAATTAGGCGGGTGGAAATAATCTAAAATATGAGAAATGCAGCGCACGGTTGTCTAATTTGTGGATAAATAATAAGACGAGCTCAAATATTTCAGCAATACTCGGTAAATGTTGTGTCTTTTGACTTTATTGCGGCATCGAGTGATGGTGAAGTCGTATGAGCGATTAAAGTAGATTTACTATAATTGGTTGCATACTTAAGCGGTTGCCAGGGGCATTTTTCGGGAGCCGAAGGCATTTGCCTGGTCGGCCTGAATTGGAAAGAATGACGGGGCGAAACGTAAAGCGATTCTTCAGTAAGTTCATTTGTGCTTGTTATTGTTGGTAAATTCACCACATTTTGAATTCAATTGAATGACGGGGGTGGCCTGATGAAATTTGGCTTGAGAGCAACGTTGCTGTTTTATGTCGGACTTTTGGTGGCCATCATCATCGTCAATTTCGGGGGTCTTTTGATCACCGAGAAAATTTCCGACACGCAGCAAGGTTGGGTCGTGCATACGTACCGTGTGATTGCAAACAGCAACAGCCCATCTCGAAATACATTCTTAAGAAGAGGATCAGTTGTTTCTACTGATTCAACTTTCACAGAATCTATCTGATATATATAA
>JAESUA010000052.1 GCA_016763255.1 Magnetovibrio sp.
AATTGATTCAGAAGGGCGAAATGAATTTCGACCGCTGCATCGCTACGCCGGACATGATGATGGTCGTCGGCAAGCTTGGTAAGGTTCTCGGCCCCCGTGGTCTGATGCCAAACCCTAAGCTTGGCACCGTGACCCAAGATGTCGCCCAGGCCGTTAAAGACGCCAAGGGTGGCCAAATTGAATTCCGCGTTGAAAAACTAGGCATCATTCACGCCGGTGTTGGCAAAGCCAGCTTCGACGAAAAGGCGATCGCCGAGAATGTGTCGACCTTTATCAACGCATTGAACAAAGCTAAGCCGTCCGGCGCGAAGGGAACTTACTTCAAGCGCGTGACGATCAGCACCACCATGGGGCCGGGTGTTAAATTGGACATCGCCGCCCTCGTCGGTGGTGCTTAAGCTTTAAAGGTTTGCTTGCCCGCCTCTTTTTTTGAGGGGCGGGTGGGTGAAGAAGGTTTGGGAGATTTCTCCTAAACTTTCGAGCCTGTCCAAGACCGTAGGTGCGTCACACTTTGGTGGCGTTTAAAGGGGAAACCCGCCTGCACAGACGGTGCAGATCCCGTTTTGAGCACCCTTACTTTTTGTGGGGCGTACTGAACGGCTTGAACTGTTGCACTTGGCAGGTTGTCGGGTCCTTGATCAAACGATCGTTTTGATTTGAGGATCTTCGTGCAACGGCTTTTTCATTTTGAAAGAGCCATTGAAACTGGAGACGACTGTGGACCGTACACAAAAAGAAGAATTGGTCTCTTCGCTTCACGAAACCTTCAGCGGCGCCGAAACGGTTGTCGTGACCCACAACTTGGGTCTTTCCGTCAAGGAAATGGAAAGCTTGCGTACGCAGCTTCGTGAAGCAGGTGCCTACTTCAAAGTTACGAAAAACCGGCTCACGCGTCTCGCCCTTAAGGGCACGAAGTTCGAGGGTATCGCGGACCTTTTCTCTGGCCCGACGGGCATCGCATACAGCGATGACGTTGTTGCCGCAGCAAAAGTCGCGGTCAAATTCGCCAAAAAGAATGATAATTTTGTCGTTGTTGGTGGCGCAATGGGTGAAGAAATTTTGGATCTTGCTGGCGTGCAAACGCTCGCATCCATGCTTTCCCTTGATGAACTTCGTGGCAAGTTGGTTGGGCTCATTCAGGCTCCCGCGACCAAGGTCGCTGGTGTCTTACAGGCTCCCGCCGCTCAGTTGGCACGCGTTTGTAGCGCGTACGCCACAAAGGGCTAAGCCGCGTATCTGGTTACACACATTATAGGCAGTTCAAGCCTAAGGAGAATAAGACTATGGCTAACATCGAACAGATCGCAGAAGACCTTTCTGCCCTGACCGTTATGGAAGCAGCCGAGCTGGCTACGCTTCTCGAAGACAAATGGGGCGTTTCCGCCGCTGCACCGGTTGCTGTTGCAGCTGGCCCCGCAGCCGGTGGCGAAGCCGCTGAAGAACAGACTGAATTTAACGTGATCCTCGCTTCCTTCGGTGAAAAGAAGATCAACGTGATTAAGGAAGTTCGCGCAATCACCGCTTTGGGCCTCAAAGAAGCCAAAGAACTGGTTGAAGGCGCTCCTAAGGCCGTCAAAGAAGCCGTTTCTAAGGACGAAGCCGAAGAAATCAAAAAGAAGCTTGAAGCCGTCGGCGCAACCGTCGAAATCAAATAAGCATCTTTTGATTGCAAAAATCGGGTACTGGCGGCATCTCATTTTGGGGTGTCGCCAGCTCCCACCGTTTGAGACCATCCACCCGAATAGGCTTGCCGAAGCCGGTATAGTGGATGTGTTCAACGCCTCTCAGCGTGATGGACTTGGGATCGGCATCCCGAGCGTTACGCCGGAGGCGTTTTTGTATTTTGAGTTTGCCTTTGGTTAAGGGCAGGCGGTTTAAAAATTTTGAGATTTTCTGGTCCAATTACGGGGCCTTTTGAAAGAACGAGGATAACCATGGCTACGTCGTTTACCGGTCGCAAGCGTGTTCGCGAGGATTACGGAAAGATTTCCGCCGCTGTGGACATGCCGAACCTGATCGAGGTTCAAAAGACGTCTTACGAACACTTCTTACAAAAAGACATTCCGGCTGCCGAGCGCACCCAAACCGGTTTGCAGGAAGTTTTCCGTTCGGTGTTCCCGATCGAGGATTTCTCCGGTCGTGGCACCTTGGAATACGTAGCTTTCGAATTCGAAACACCTACATATGACGTTGAGGAATGCCAACAGCGTGGCATCACTTACGCCGCACCGTTGAAAGTCACCTTACGCCTGGTGGTGTGGGACATCGACGAAGAAACGGGTGCCAAGTCGGTTCGCGACATCAAGGAACAAGACGTATACATGGGCGATATGCCGTTCATGACGTCCAACGGTACCTTTGTCGTCAATGGCACCGAACGTGTGATCGTATCCCAGATGCACCGCTCACCGGGCGTCTTCTTCGATCATGACAAGGGCAAGACCCACAGCTCCGGCAAGTACCTTTTTGCCGCGCGCGTGATCCCGTACCGTGGTTCCTGGCTCGATTTTGAATTCGACGCCAAGGACCTCGTGTACGTGCGTATCGATCGCCGCCGCAAGCTGCCGGTCACCACGTTGTTGATGGCTCTGGATAACGAAGAAACCCACGCCAAGCGCATGGCCGCCGCCGCTAAGGGCGAAACCATCGATGCCTTGGACGCGGTTGGCATGTCCAAACTCGATGTGTTGAATCACTTTTACGATCAGGTCACCTACACCCGTACCAAAAAGGGCTGGAAAACCGATTTTGACCCGACGCATTTCCGTGGTGTCAAGCTGACCAAGGATCTGATCAACGCCACCACCGGCAAAGTTGTTGCTGAACTCGGCGAAAAGATCACTCCGCGCAAACTTAAAAAATTGGAAGAATCAAAACTCACCGAAATTATGGTTTCCGGTGATGAGCTGATCGGGTCTTACGCCGCACAAACCATATTCTCCGAAAGCTCCGGCGAAATTTACGCCGAGCCGGGTGAAGAGATTACCGAAGCCGCGATCGAAGCCATCGAAGAAATCGGCGTGACCGAAATCATCACCCTGGCCATCGATCACATCAAAGTTGGTCCGTACATCCGCAACACTTTGGCGATCGACAAAAATACGTCCCGCGAAGAAGCGCTGATCGATATTTATCGTGTTATGCGCCCGGGTGAGCCACCAACCTTGGACACCGCCGAAGGCCTGTTCAAGTCATTGTTCTTTGATTCCGAACGTTATGATCTGTCCAGCGTCGGTCGTGTGAAGATGAATTCGCGCCTTAATTTTGAAACCGAAGACACAATGCGTGTCTTGCGTCGTGAAGACATCCTTGAAATCGTCCGTGTTCTGGTCAACCTGAAAGACGGTCGCGGCGACATCGATGATATCGATCACCTCGGCAACCGTCGTGTGCGTTCGGTCGGCGAGCTGATGGAAAATCAGTATCGTGTTGGTCTTTTGCGCATGGAACGTGCCATCCGCGAGCGCATGAGTTCGGTCGAAATCGACACCGTCATGCCGCACGATTTGATCAACGCCAAGCCGGCTGCGGCCGCAGTGCGTGAATTCTTTGGATCGTCGCAGCTTTCCCAGTTCATGGATCAGACCAATCCGCTCTCTGAAATTACCCACAAACGGCGGCTTTCCGCGCTTGGCCCGGGTGGATTAACCCGGGAACGCGCCGGCTTTGAAGTGCGCGACGTACATCCGACC
>JAESUA010000053.1 GCA_016763255.1 Magnetovibrio sp.
AGATGGAACCGAACCTGGTTATCGAGTTCTATTCGCGTTAAGCGACAAAATAGAATTCGGTCCAGTATCGAATATAAAAGGCCGCGTCATACGACGCGGCCTTTTTTGTTTGTTGATCGAACCGATGCTTTGGATGAGTTATTGAGCAGAGGCTTTCTTTTCGCCCCGCAGCACATCCACATCCAGGCCCCATTTGGCAAAGTTGGAACGGACCGTGTGCTTTTCAGTCAGGACCTTGGAGTTGTAGACCCCCATCTGTTCGCGCGGGAACAAGGCTTTGTTGAGATCAAAATCGGGACGGGGTTGGGCGCTGACGTAGATCGCGATGTCAACGGCTTGTTGCTTGGTCAAGTCGGGATCGCCCAAAGGCATGTTGTAAAGCAGCCATGTGGGAAGTTTCTCGGGCTTACTTAGGCCGGCACCCGTATTGAAAGAGCGATCACCCCACACCGGCGGAAACTTTAAGTCTTCGGTTTGCAGCCCTTGGCCGTCGGCCTGGTGACAATCCTGACATTTTTCCGCATAGAGTTTTTCACCGTTTTTGTAGTTTTCGCGGGTCACGGTTTTCAACATCGGCAGGACCCATTTCTTGCCCCACCACACATCGGTGAAGAATGGATTGACCGGTTTTTTTGGGTTCAGATTAATGGGCAACCCAGAAGAGAGCCAGGTCACATACGTTGCCATCGCCACCGAAGCTTCCGTGTCGATGATCGGGCGTGTGCCGTTCATGCTGCGCATAAAGCAATTGTTGATGCGGTTTTGTAGGGTTTGCACGGTTTTTTCACGCGGCGAATAGGCCGGGAAGGAGGTCGCGGTTCCGATGAAGGTTCCAAGCGTCGGCTCCTTGCCACCGTCGAGATGGCAGCTGCTGCAAGTCAAATCGTTGCCAACCAAATCCTTGGTCAGTTCATGGGTGTTGGTATTATAGATGATGTCCTCACCCAACCTGACCATGCGGCCCAATTCACCGGCGGGGTAGACGGTGGGTGCGTCGGGAATGTTGGGCAAGGGTGCTGGTAGCTCGGCGGCCATGGCGGCTGTGCCGAACACGCACAAAGTTGAGGCAAACAAAGTTTGCTTGATGTTCATGATACTATCCTCTTGATGGTGACCTTGTTTTTTGGACATAGGTCGGTCACTTGTTCAATCGCTGCCAATGTTCTCAAATGCCAGCGATGGGGACTTTTCGATCCTCGGCTTACTGGGCGCTCGGTCAATTGACGCTGTAATTTTAACGCCCCTAAAACATCGACGATATTGTGGTTGACCACATATATTCATCACCGTTATTGATAATTAGAGTAATTAAAGTGTGGTTATTTGATTGGGCGTGTACCGCTCAGCTCTTCCTATGATGCGAAGGCTTGTGTCCGGGGGGCAGCTAGAGTATGGATGCGCCCGACACTGCAGCCTCTTTTCAGGGACAATCGATGGACCATTTTCAACGCCAAGTGAGGTGCAATTTTGCAATTGTTCTGGCGTTTGGGTTTGTGCTTCTTGCAGGGCTCTTGCCAATCGACGGGCGGGCGCAAGATGTCGGCCGGACAGATGCAGATATGGAGCTGGGCAACACGGAGCCGGGCGACACCGAACTGAAAGTCGCCGTCTTGGCCTACCGTGGGACGGAGCACGCCTTGCGCCACTGGACCACGACCATGGCGTATCTGACAACGCAGGTTCCCGGCTATCGATTTCGCGCAATCCCCATGTCGCTCAGCCAACTTGATCGATCGGTGACAGAGGGCAGCGTTGATTTTGTCATCACCAATGCGGGGCAGTTTGTGCGGGTCGGTTCCAAGCACGGAATGAGCGGTTTGGCGACGCTGAAATCTCTTCGCCGACGGGGACATGGCCCGGTTATCGGTGCGGCGCTGGTCGTGCGTGCGGGTTCATCTTATACCGGGCTTGATGATTTAGAAGATGCGCGCCTGGGAGCGGTCGACCCGTTGGCCTTCGGAGGGTACCAGATCTATTGGGGCGAAATGGCCCGGCAGGGCAAACAGCCCGAGCAGTTTTTCTCCGACATTTCTTTTTCCGGGTTTCCCGTCGATGTCCTGGCGTATTGGGTTCGTGATCGACAAGTCGATGCCGCCGTTCTGCCCGCCTGCCTGCTTGAAACTATGATCCATGAAGGCCTGATCCAGGACGCCGATTTTAGGATTTTGGATGTAAAACCGGTCAAAGATTATGACTGTCGCACCAGCACGCCATTATATCCCAACTGGTTTTTCGCCAGCTTGCGGGCCACGTCGCAAGCGGTCGCAGAACAGGTCGCCCAGGCCTTGATGACGTTACCGTCAGATTCGCAGGCTGTTCTGGATACAGCCTCTTTGGGTTGGACCGCGCCGACGAGCAGCTACGACATTCATCAACTCTATGACAACCTCGATATCCATCCGTGGCAAAAACCCCTGTGGTTGGAGCTTAAGGACTGGTTGGCCAAAAACTGGCAAATCGGTCTTGGCTTTTCGCTTTTGATTGTTGCGATCATTTTACATCATCTGTGGGTGCAGTATGTTGTGCTGAAGCGCACCCGTGATCTGCGCAAGGCCAACGAAAAGCTGATTTATCAGCAACAGCAATTGGAACACGCACAGCGGGTCGCCATTCTCGGTGAGTTGTCTTCTGATTTAGCGCATGAGCTGAACCAACCGTTAACGGCCATCAACAGTTTTGCCGAAGGGGGAATTGTGCGCCTCGAAAGGGCCGCTCCGCCAATTGACCTCAAGGTGGTGCTGGACAAAATCCGCGGAGAAGCTCAACGCGGGCGCAGCATCATCGAACGTGTGCGCGGCTTCGCCCGCAAACAAGATGCCACGCGTGAGTTTGTGGACCTGACGGAACTGATCGGCGAAACACTCGCATTGTTGAATCATGAATTGATGAAGCAGCAACCTGAGCTGAAGATCGTGCGCCCCACCAAGACCATCAAGGTTTGTATCGACGCGGTGGAAATCCAGCAGCTGCTGGTAAACCTGATTCGCAATGGGGTTGAGGCCATGAGCGGCGTGGCCGGGCCGCATCAGCTTCGGATTGTCGCCAAAGTATTGGCATCGGGGGACGTTGAATTGAGTATCGAGGATTCGGGTACAGGCATTTGCGACAAACAGGCTGAAACCTTATTCAAGCCGTTTTATTCGAGCAAGTCATCAGGATTAGGCCTCGGTTTGTCGATTTGTCGGCGCATTGTCGAAGCGCACAATGGCACAATCATTGTTGAGCCGAACGCCATGGGTGGCACCAGGGTGGTTTGCACCCTGTCAGGAGAGAGCGATGGTTGAGGTAAGTTCCATTCCCGTTTATCTGGTCGATGACGATGATGCCGTGCGCGGCGCCATACGTTATATGCTCGAAGGCTATGATTTTTACATACAAGACTTTGAAAGTGGGGAACGGTTCCTCAACGAAGCCCCGCTTGATGAGCCCGGCTGTCTGATTCTTGATCATCGTATGCCGGGGATCAATGGCCAGCAGGTCCACGAACGTTTAAACGCGCTCAAGTCCTGCCTTAAGGTCATTTTCCTCACCTCTCATGCCGATTTGCCGATGGCAGTCAAAGCCTTCCGCGACGGTGCGTGTGACTTTCACCAAAAACCCGTTAATGCAGCGGACTTGGTCCCCAGTATCGAAAAGGCGCAAAATAAGAGCCGCCTTCACCATACCCGCAATCGACTGCGCGAACGCTTCAAAACCATGACCGAGCGTGAAGCCAAGGTTTTTAAGGCGGTGATCCAAGGACAGATGAACAAACAAATTGCCCACGAACTCTGCCTTTCCACCCGGACGGTGGAAGTTCACCGGGCCAAGATGATGGAGCGATTGGGAGCCAAAAGCATGACCGACCTGGCGAACATCGCGGAAGCCTTGAAGGATTAGGGTGATGGCATTTTGCGGCTATGCTGTGGTGGTCGGGCGCACAAGACACCCTGGATACGTCAGTTTCTGATTGATCACGGCAAACAAAAAGGCCACCCCCATACGGAGCGGCCTTTTTTGTGGTCTTGTTCTGAATAGGTTCGTACAAGAGAAAACTGATCGGGCTGAGTATTGGCAGTTATGAGGTGCCTGGCTGTAATTTTAAACAATTATTGGTTGATTTCAGGCTGGTGTAAGTGGCGTTTCAATAAATTGCACTGCCATTGAAAAACTCTCTGTTAAATGCTACTTAACGTCATGTTGCTCGCGTTACGTGGATTGACAGTTTTCCAGAATCACATTCTGTTAATAAACGAGCATCTCTTAAGGAGGACACCATGGCGCACGTATATGATGTGGCAAGATACATCTTGGAGCAGAAGCCCGGTATCACAGCCATGAAGCTGCAGAAGCTTGTCTACTATTCTCAAGCTTGGTCCCTTGTCTGGGATGAGGCCCCATTGTTTCCTCAATCAATTAAGGCATGGGCAAATGGTCCTGTTGTTGGGACACTCTACGGTTGCCATCGCGGACATTTTTCTGTTATGCCGGATATGTTCCCAGTCCAATCACCTCAGGAAATTACAGGCGCTCAAGGGGATACGATTCAACGTGTCCTGGAGTTCTATGGTGACCAAACTGCACAATGGCTTAGCGATCTTACTCATATGGAGGATCCTTGGAGGAAAGCTCGAGAGCGTGCTGGATTAGCCGATGGAGAAAGCGGTGACCCGGAAATCACCTTGGCTGATATGGCCGAGTACTATTCGGGATTGATGCCGAATGAATCGACCCAGTAAACGCGACAAACGTATTGCGCGGGAATATTTAAAGCTCGAACACCAGGAAAATAAATCCGCGCGACTTCGTACAACTCCTGCTGGAGACAGGGATGTGCGAACTGCGGGTAATCCAGGCACTTCAAAAACACCACGCTCATCTAAAAACCCAGGTTCCATTTCCCAAATGCGCATGGAATGGACCACAGCTATGGTTGATCAAGAAGGGGTTTGGGCTTGGGGTGAGCCACGGGCATGGTCTGGTGAGCATTGGAGTGATCTGATCCACCCCAACTTGAGTGAGTTCGAAATGCTCACCTGGGCGGAAATTTGGGCTCAACGAACTGGTGGGCGGAAGCGACACAAAAAGCACCACGATATGGAGGTTCGCGTTCTTCGCGACGAAGCTGTTGAGCGTTGGGGGGAGATTGGTGAACTTGGAGAAATTACCTTCCGGTTTAGGCTTGGAAATAGACGCCGTCTGTGGGGCTATAGGCAGGTAAATAAGTTTCACTTAATTTGGTGGGATCCAACCCATAAAATCTATCCAACAGATCCTGACTGATCAATTAGCTCGCATCTTATGCGCTTGCTCATTCTAGTACCGATAAGCCAATGGCAAATTGTTTAAAAAAGGCCGCCCTCATAAGGAGCGGCCTTTTTGTTTGTGTCTTTTGACGCGGCTTAAGAAGCTTAAGCGGCTTCGTAGGCGATGGAGTTGTCGTCGAACAGTTTTTGCAGCTCGCCGGCTTCATACATTTCTTTGATGATATCGCAGCCACCGACGAATTCGCCTTTGACGTAGAGCTGGGGGATGGTCGGCCAGCTGGAGTAGGCTTTGATGCCTTCGCGGATTTCCGGGTCCTGGAGCACGTCAACGCTCTTGAACTTCACCTGCATGGTGGTCAACGCGCCAACAACAGCTGCGGAAAAGCCGCATTGCGGGAACATCGGGTTGCCCTTCATGAACAGCACCACGTCGGTGCCGGAAACTTCGTCTTTGATGCGGTCGAATACGGGATTGTCGCTCATGTTCTTGATCTTCCTTTGTTTGGCGCTTAAGCGTCTTCGGGTGCGGAGGTCTGGAGCCCCAGGGCGTGCAGTTCTTGGTCCATGCTGCCTTTGAGGGCGGCATAAACCATCTGGTGCTGTTGCACGCGGGACTTACCGATGAAGGCCTTGGAGACCACACGCGCGGCATAATGATCGCCGTCTCCGCGTAAATCTTCAATATGCACCTCGGCGTCTGGCAGGCCTTCTTTGATCAGGCGTTCGATCTTTGCGGCTTCCATGGCCATCGGGGGGGATCTCCTCTTGCTTTTAATCTTTAGCTCTATTCGAAGTCGGGGTGCGCCATGTATTGGGGCATCCATGCTTCATGGGCTTTGCTCAATTGTGCCACAGATATGCGGTCGTTGTCGGCGATGGTCAAGTCCTGGCCCTGAACGGTGCCAATTTGCAGCGCAACAACACCAGCTGCCTTGGCTTTGGCCACCAATGCCGGGGCGTCCGTGGTGGTCGCCAGGTAACGGGCTTGGTCCTCGCCGAATAACCACGTATGCAGCGCCAAATCGCCGCTGTGGTCTTCGATCAAAGCACCCAGGCCTGATTTCATGGCCATTTCGGCGATGCCGACACCCAGGCCGCCATCCGACAAATCGTGACAGGCGGTGATGTTGCCCTGCAAAATTTGTGCGCGGACAAAATCGCCATTTTTGCGTTCCATCGCCAAATCGACGGGCGGGGCAGAACCTTCTTTGCGGCCTTCAATTTCGGCCAAATATTGGCTGCAGCCCATGTGTCCGGCGGTTTCGCTGATCAAAATGATGGTTTCACCTTCGGTCACAAAACCCATGCCGATGGCTTTGCTCACGTCTTGGATCAAGCCTACGCCACCGATGGTCGGGGTCGGCAAGATGCCTTGACCGTTGGTTTCATTATACAGCGAGACGTTGCCCGAGACGACCGGGTAATCCAGCGCGATGCAGGCCTCTGCGATGCCCTGAATGGCACCGACAAACTGGCCCAT